>DKBH01000089.1 GCA_002451165.1 Nitrospiraceae bacterium UBA6905 | reverse complement strand
GACCTTGATGTTCTTCTCCGGATCGGCCTGCTGTTCTATGACTGTTCCGACAATAGAGGTCAGCGAGATCAGCGCGAAGATAATGACCGCCAGTTTTACCGATGAAAATACATCCCAAATTCTGTCAAATAGCGTCTTCTTTTTTTCTTCCGTCATGCATAGCTCCCCTGAACATTAAGTCGTATATATTAGAATTTTTAACAAGGACAACACAAGAGAACGTTTGCTCCGGAACGGGCCTCCTTCCCCATACTCCGGCCCGTTATTTGCCCTTCCCCAGGAGCTTCGGTCTGTCACGCCGTGCATTGACAATGCAGAGGAACCCGAAGGGTTCCCGGAAGGGATTCCTGAGCTGATGCGGCGTATCCGGCGCAATATACAGGGTGTCGAGATATTCCATCGTTCTTTTCTTCTTCCCCGTGAGCACGATACCCTGCCCCCGGATGCAGATCACCACGTGCTCATGGCGGTGTTTCTCCCGGCTGCTGTTGCCGCCGGAGGATATCTCGAAGTACCGCACATGAAACTTGGCGGTCTCGCCGTGCCCCCCGATGAGCACCCGCCGCACGATATTGGTCCAGTCGGAACCTTCCTGCTTGTAGGCCTCGTCTCTGATCCCTTTCCAGCGGAATCCCTGCTGATGCTTGTAAAAAGCACAGCGATGTGATTTCCTTTCTTTTGAGGCCGTCTTCGGCAGCGGCAATGCACACCATGACGCTGCGGCGTTCTTCTTCATATCCTCATCTCCTCCCATGGTCAGCAGTTCTGCACGGGACATCCCCGCTCAGGTAAACACCACCAGCGCCTTTAATGACTCCCCTGCGCGGGATGTAAGGCTGAAGGCCTCTCCGGCCTGTTCGATGGGAAAGCGGTCGGTAACCAGCTGATCCGCACTTATGATCTTCCGCCGGATCAGTTCGCAGGCCTGCGCCGTATCATCCGGACCGCAGGAATAGCTGGTGATGATATTGATATCCCTAAAATAAAGGTAGTTCGGATCCACGGACAGGCGCTCATCCGGCCTTGCAGGCGTAAAGAACAGCACATCACCGCCGGGCCGCACGCAGGCCAGTCCCTGCATCATCACGTCGGCGCTGTTCGGCCCCACAACGACAAGCTCTGCCATCGCGCCGCCAGTCAGGTCTGCAACGCCCTGTCCGAGCCCGGTCACCCCGACGTCGATGATGGCATCCGCACCGAACTCGCGGGCCTTTGCCAGCCGATAGGGTACCCTGTCGGCAGCGATGACCCTTCCTGCTCCATATTCCTTCAGGAGGAGAAGGTGGATCATCCCCATAACCCCGAGTCCGATCACCAGCACCACATCCCCGCGCNNGTATCGTTCTGCAGGTTCACTGCAGGCACCAGGATAAATTCAGAGATGCCGCCGGGCACGATGCGAGATGCCTTCCATGTCGCGCACTGGACAAAATCTCCCCGTCTGCAGAACCGACATGCCATGCAGGGCGCATGATGGTGGACAAAGACCCGGTCTCCCTGTGTGAACGCAGCGACCCGGTCGCCCACGGCTTCGATCACGCCCGACGGCTCGTGCCCGATTACCAACGGTGCTTTCTGCTCAATATACCACGGCATAACATCGCCTGAGCAGATACCGCAGGCGCGCGTCCTTAACAGCGCATCATCAGGCCCCGGCTCAGGTATGGGGTCATCTTCGATCCGGATGTCGGCAAAGCTGTAGAGCCGCGCCACTTTCATAATTCAGAGGTCCTGAAAAAAGGCGTCCCGCATGTCAGGCTTCCTGCCATGGTCAGTAACGTCGTCGTATGCGTCATTCAGCTGTTTGATCATCCGGATATGCTCGTGCACCACAAGGGTGACGCGTGCATCAACGGTTCTCCGGACAGCCTCATCCTGCCGTCCATCGTCAGGGGCGGAAAAGCTAAGTTCCCGGATCCATGAGATGCCATCGACAATCTCCCGCCGGAAACGCGGGTCCTGCAGGATGCGCACATGGTCATGCTCGTGCGCCAGAATCCGCTGTACATACTGCTCCCACAGCTTCAGCTCATGCGAAGGAAGGAGTTGGGGGTCCGAGAGTTCGGGCAGGAGGACCGTAATATCCGGCCGGAAGTCGATATCGTGGACGCTCACCTGTGCCGTGACAAGGTCTCCCTGGCGCCGATAGCTATAATCGAGCTGATAGGAGAGCCCGAATCTCCACTGCGTCTGGGCAGCATATCGTCTCCCTTCCTTCGCATCGAAGGGGCCGAGGCTGTCCGTGGCCACGACGAGTTCATGGAGGCTGCGCCCTGTCACCGGATAAAAATCATAGAACACATCATCCCTGAAATTGAGCCTGATATTTTGCTGCGGAACACCCTGCCGCTGTTTCTCGGCATCGCGGTAATGGTAGGGAGTTTTCTTTTTCGTGCCGTAGGGATCATCGGTGACGATGCGTGTCCCTTCCTCGTCAAAATACTGGTAAAGCTGCGCCGGGGCCGGCCGGCTGAGCACTAACGATGAGATCAGGGCAATGATAAAGCCTGCACCCCTGGTCCGCAGGAAGCCGTTCAGGCTGTTGCCATCAGGCAGGGATGACCGCATATTTTATTCCTTCGCCCCTCGCGAGCTTGACAAATACCTCAGGGATCTCCTGCAGGGAGCATGTGCTGGTTATCAGTTTCTTCACCGGGATCTTCCGTCCCCGCAAAAGGGCAAAGGCCCTTTTCACATCCCGGGGGGTGAAATGGAACACGCCTTTGAGCGTGATCTCGTCATAATGTATCCTGTCAGCGCTGAAGGTAACCGTGGTGCCTGCCCTGCAGCCCCCAAAAAGGACAACCGTTCCGCCTCGTCGCACATAATCGACAGCAGTTTCCCACACCTGCGGCTGTCCGGTGCATTCAAAGACATAGTCCACTCCCATGCCGTCTGTTGCCTCGCTGACGGATTTTGCCGTACGTGACGGATGGAACACTGCGGCAGCACCGAGCACCTTCGCTGTCCTGAGGCGTTCCTCTTCAAGCCCGGTAATCAAAACCTTCGCGCCCCGTGATCGCGCAAGGAGGAGATGAAGCAACCCGATGGGGCCGGCCCCGATTATCAGCACCGTGTCTCCCCGGGTGATATGCAGAGGCTCCATCCCGTGTACGACGCAGGCGAGGGGTTCAAGAAATGCTGCTTCGTCAAAGCCTATGTTTTCCGGTTTCCTGAATATGTTCTGCTCGACAACATGCCGCGGTATGAGCAGGTACTCTGCGAACGATCCCAGGACCTTGGTCGTCATGATATTCTCACAGAGATGGTAATGCCCGCTCCTGCAGAACGCACATGCACGGCAGGGCGCGCTGTGCACCCCCATGACCGGGTCGCCAACCCTGAACCGCCTTACGCCCTTTCCCTTCTTCACGACGATACCGGCATATTCATGGCCGAACGGTCCGGGCATAGGAATGAGTGCATGCCCCCGCAGAAATGCCTTGAGGTCAGTGCCGCAGGTGAGGGCAGCCTTTACCTTTATGAGCAGTTCTCCTTCGGCCGGGACGGGAAGCGGTAAGCTGCAGACCTCAATGCTTCCGGGTTCTTTCAGGATAGCAGCGCGCACGGGTCAGAACTCCAGCCTGCCGCCAAAGAGCTGCCCTGCTGCAGCAGCGAGGACAAAAAGCGGAACATAGCGATAGTCAAGACCGTAATGGACCCGTGCGGCGATAATGAAGGGAATGGGCAGGTGGATATAGAGGAACCATTTCAGCGAATATTTTCTGACCTTTGCCCGGAGACGGCCAAAAAAGAGATTGAAAACCATGGTGATGAAAAAGATACCAGTGACGGTAAGCGCGAGCGATGCACGATCCATAAATGAAAAATACCTCAAACCCTTCCGGCAGGTCAAGCAACGCCATTCCTCGACGGAAACGAAGAATAAGCAGGATCCGCCCTGCTATGACAGGCTCAGAAAATTTCATGAAAACGGTGTTTCTGTTAGGGCAGCCGATCGCTGTGTTTCATATGATCACCTCCCTTATCAAGGAAGAAAGACTGCACAATATATCATTTCAGACCGGAGAGCATTGCCTCATCAGTTTTGTGAACGCGCACCAGACACAGGTTTTCCCTCAGGTCAAGAGTCGTGCAGAGGATGCCGCTACCCGCAGGCAGTGCGATCTTCTAAGGTGTCTACTTCCGGCAGATGTCAGGGTACGAGACCCGCGAGCTCGCCCCGTTCATCAGCGGCAGGTCCTAGCGAACGCGCACAGAACCGCTCAGCTCAGCGCCTTCATGAAGTAACCTGATTCTTCCAAGAGCTGCGGGAGTACAAACGGCCGGGAGAAAGTTCAGATGCACTGGAAAAAGTCAGAGGCAACGCCGTTTTATCAGATGGTTGTTTCATAGAGTTTTTGACGACGATGGGCTCCCTGGTCCTCGTGGAGCAGAATTGATAGAAAGAGCGCTACAACTGCGTAAAACAGAAAAGGTTCGATTTCTCACAGAGCTCGACACACAAGATTATGCTGATCACAGTGAGGAGTACGAACGGTTATTATCACACTGGACAAAGGATCGTCTGAATATCAACATTACATACGCGCCAACTTACAAATCATTCGGCGCGGTTTCGAATCCCGCCGGGGACGCCAATAATATCGGAGGGTTGTAGCGATGCAGCCCCTTTTCTTTTCCCTCCCTGTGATAAATTTGTGATAGATTCCCGGCCGGCCATCTTCACAATTCTTCATAATCCCTTCGCTCTTTCTTCATCTTGATTTGATAAGCTTTTTTTTAACAGAAAGGCCGAAAGGGGGAAGAAAAATGAAGAAGCTGATCTCGATAAGTCTGGTGCTGGTGCTGGCAGGAGGTCTTATCCTGGCGGAAAATAAAAGGGCTGATGCTATGGACCCTGGAACGGCAGCGCTGATAGCTGCGTCGTTTTTCTTCTTGCCGGTACTTAGTGCAATATCTCATGAGCATGACCATTACAGGCCTGCTGCATACTACCCTGTTACTTACCCTGCTCCAAACTACTACGGTGCGTACTATGTTGCGCCATATTTGGGACGAACCAGAGTGTATTACAGCGCCCCCAGGTACGAGGGATATTATGGCCGCAATTGGAACAGGGGCTACGGGTATGAGAGGGACTATCGCAGTCACAGAGGGTATAAGGAAGACCGCCGGGTTCGTTATACTGGTCGGGACCGTTATGCCGGCAGGCATTACCGGTGACTGCGACTGCCAAATGCCCGGCTTGTTTTGTCTGCTTCGTTAGACGTGGCTCGCCCTTTCAAGTCGGTGACGCGGGTTCGAATCTCGCTCTGGACGCCAGCATATGGCGTATTTTTCAGATATGGGTGATTACAGGTCATTACAGATCTGTAGTCACCCAACAAGCCTCCTCTGAGTTACCCCAAAAGACTCTAAGGTTCAACTGGCAATCCTCGTGAGATGATCGACTGGCTGTTTGGTAGCAGGTGTAGCAGATTTCATTATAGTCACTTTCACAAGCCTACTGTGACGTCGACGAGACGCACGTTCCTCTTCAACTCAGCCCTACTGCGGCAGAGGTCAGGCAACCTCCAGCTCCACCTCGGAGGTGGAAGGATTCGGAAGATTCTTCTCCTTTGCGTGACAAGATAATCTCAGCTGATCGCCTTCATAGAGTAACGTGATTCTTCCAAAGGCTACAGGAGTACAAACGTCCATGAGAAAGTTCAGCTACGCTGGAAAAAGTCAAAACAACGCCGTTTGATCAGATGATTGTTTCATAGAGTCTTTGACGACGAGGGGCTCCCTGGTCCTCGTGGAGCAGAATTGATAGAAAGAGTGTTACAACTGCGCAAAAAAGAAAAGGTTCGATTTCTCACAGTAATCGATAACAGTCATGAATAGAATATTACGAGGATTGCTTCCCGTATCTCGCATGTTTTGCTATGATTTATTCAGTAAAGGTTATTACCAGTAATAGTCATCTTATGAGAGGTTTTAGTTTTTAGGTTATGGATTGTGAACTGAAGCTGGAACATGTGGAACATTTAATTATCAGACTTCTTGAAACGTGTCCTCTTCGTGTGGTGGCTACGTGCTCCGATAATATCCCACGAGCATCTACTGTAGAGTTCTTTCCAGTTGGAACAACTCTATACATTCCTGCTGAAGGGGGAAAGAAAATCGAAAATAGTGAACGCAATCCACATGTCTCTGTAGCCATCCATGCTGATTTCACGGGATAGTCAGACATTAAGGGTGAGCAAATAATAGGCTCTGCTGAAACCGGGGGAAAAGGCTCGAGTATCTTTTAATGAGGGAATCCAGGCTTATTAGAGACACGGGGGTTCGCAGAATACAGCCTGGTCTTTGCCTGCTTTCATGAATGTTATCAAGGTGACACCTGCCAAGCTCAAATATTTAGATGCAACGCTGGCTGAAAAGAACTATAAAGTACAGTACGCTTTTTTCATTATGAAGGCATGTGCAGAAAATTGTTTTGTAAAGATCGAATAGTTCTTATCATTGTTGCAACCTTGGTTATATCTATCCTTGGAGGATGTATTGTGACTGTAGAGGAGGCTAAATATGATGTTGTAAGCACGGACGGCAATTATGAGATTCGCGACTATCCGCCCTATATCGTAGCAGAGATCATAGTAGATGGAACTCTTGAAAGTGCAGGAAGCATAGCTTTTAACAGGCTCTTTGCGTATATATCAGGGAAGAACAAAGCGAACTTTAAGATCTTGATGACGGCGCCTGTATCTCAGGAAGCGGCGTCTGAGAAGATAGCGATGACAGCTCCGGTTGGGCAGCGTCGTATTGAAGAAGGCTGGGCGGTTTCTTTCACGATGCCCGCAAAATATACGATGGAGACCATTCCGCTGCCAGACGATCCTGCGGTAAAGGTGCGATTGGTTCCGGCGCACAGGATGGCAACCGTAAGGTATTCCGGAACGTGGAGCGAACAGCGTTACCGACGATACCTGGGAGAACTGGAATACTGGATTAAGCAGAAGGGATATAGAATTTTAGGGAAAGCCGTTTGGGCACGCTACAATCCGCCTTTTACGCCATGGTTTCTACGCCGGAATGAGATCCTGATTCCAGTCGATACAGAGCCAGAGTGAGGCAATGTCTCAGGCTGTGTGCACATGTCATGACTATGACAGTGGGCCAATGCTATCGCCGAAAAAAAACCATCTGGCGAACAGTGTCTTACGGGTACTTTTCGTTTAACAGACGCATAGCTCGCCCAATTGAATGATAGTCTTTTAGGACTAAGTCAAACCCAGAGAGCATACCATAAGAACTATAGCTTTGCAGGAGAAGCAAATGTTCACAATGCCGACATTCTTTTCATGGCATGGCTTATTAAGAAGGGTTTCCACTCTTTTTCACTTCTTCCCCATGATCCGTCGCTATTCTGCTTATGACTTAGCCCGCGCAAAGATGAAATGAGCTGTCTTTTTGCGGCGTCCATATCAAGATGACCTAAGGCATTGATAAGCAACTAAGAGTTAATGCGTCCATTCCATGTGCCTGATTTGCTCTGCATGTCTGCAAACAGTCTGACCACTTTATGTATCATTTCGCTATGTTTATATTCCGGATGCACGACAAACGCTCTGAGAAAATTCTGAGTTGATGCGAGGCTAGTCCATCGACGCCGCTTAATATCAAAGCGAGCCATCACCTCTTGAAATATTCTTGCGACGGCTTCTTCCTCGCCCTTCCCGAATATCGTTGAGAGAAAAAGGACCGCTGCTTTAAATAAGTCAGCTACATCACCATCTACAAATGGCAGATTCTCGATCTTTGATGAAAGCTGTTTTCCGAATAAGGTACTGATTTGAGCGTTAGGAAGAGTATCAAGTGTGAAGACCAGCCATTCTAATGCTTTGTCAATATCGTCGTCAGGTTGACGGACGGTCAGGTGAAGACCAAAGAGTCTGTGAATGGTCAGTAGGGGAGAAGTATCCCAGCTGCAGTTTGCGAGTTGTCCTTTCCTGAGCGCTGCAACCGTCTTGTCAAAGTCTTTCTGCCAACATGAGTCATCGTCCAGACCGATCCAGCGATTACGCGCATAAAGACCTACTGGGGTGGCGCTTCCCTTGAAAATACTTAAAAAGTCATACTTCAGCATGCATCCTTTCCCCAAAACCTCTTTGCACATCATTAGTCGACCACCTTTTTCCCCCACACGGCGTATACCGGATCAGCAGTCATCAACTGAGGAAAATATTGATCATCTTCCGGCCGTAGTAAGCCCCTCATCGAATAGGTCCCTATGTTGTTGAACTTTCGCGACCGCAGAAAATACTCGATTACCAGGCCCATACGCTCAAACTCATGGAGCTCCTTCCAGATCCTTATGGCCTTATGAGGGAACCAGCGGTTTGAAAACGTCATTATACATACTCCCTCAGGCCTTAGTACGCGCGCAATCTCTTCAAAGACATTGACAGTGAATCCCCCTGGTATTCCGGAGACCGTTGTGTTTGAGTCAGACCGCAACGGTCGCCTCCTGCAGCTGACTATAATACTCAATTTCCCTCTCTGCCGGCGGGATATCGCCAATGGGTGCGAGCAGCCGGCGGTTATTGAACCGGTCGACCCATTCCAGCGTGGCGTATTCCACCATGTCGATTGACCGCCATGGCCCTCGATGTCGACCTCCGTTCTATAGAGGCCAATTATCGTTTCCGCCAAGGCGTTGTCGTAGGAGTCACCCCGGCGTCCAACAGACGGTGCCACCCCCGCTGCTGCCAGACGCTCCGAATAGCGGATTGACAGATACTGGCTCCCACGGTCGCTGTGATGCACCAATCCATCAGTGTCCCGCCGGTACCAGAGCGCCTGCTCCAGAGCATCCGGCACAAGGTCTGTCCGCATCGTGCGCGCTACTGGCCACCCCACGATACCTCGGGAGAACACGTCAATCACAAAAGCACCATACACACACCCCGTCCACGTCGCCACATAGGTAAAATCTGCCACCCAAGGCTGATTCGGGCGCGTCGCACTGAACTGCCGCTGCTCCAGATCCCCAGGACGGTCGACCGAACCGTCCGATACCGTCGTCCGGCAGGTTCGGCCCCGAACTACTCCCCGGAGCCCCATGGTTCGCATCACTCGCTCCGCCGTACACCGCGCAACTGCTCTGTTTTCCCGGTTGAGCTGTAGCCACACCTTCCAGGCACCGTACACCTCAAAGTTCTCTTTGCGGACTCGCCGGATTTCCTTAGAAAGCACCCGGTCCCGCTGCACCCGGGCCGCTTCCCGCGACGGGTCTTTTTGCCGNNTCGTACCCACTTCCGCAAGGTCTCAGCTGTGCAGCCGATCTTGCCCGCTATCGAACCGATCGCCGAGCATTGCGAACCGTGTTCCTTCTGCTGCTCAAATACCAACCGCACTGCCCGTTCCCGGATCTCCGGAGAATACCTCGTTGTCTTGTTCATGACTCTATCCTCTCAAAAAGTAGCGCCTCCAGTAAACCCCGGGGGATTCTGTCCTGCATCGGCAATGCTATAATAGCAGCACGTTGTTTCAGGAGGTCTTTCATGAGCGTCATCATCATCGACGGGTATAACCTCATCGGCATACAGCACCGCGATCTCCGGAAGGAACGGGAGGGAATCATAGCGCAGCTTATCGCCTACAAAAAGCTGAGAGGTCATGACATAACCGTTGTGTTTGACGGCTGGAAGAGCGGCGGTCATCGTGAAGAACATAGCATGACCGGCGGCATACACGTCATCTACTCGCGTCTGGGGGACCGGGCGGATGACCTGATCCGTAAGATGCTCGTGCAGGACGGGAAGGAACGGATCGTTATAACTACAGACCGGGAGATCTCCCGCCATGCCTGGTCGGCGGGAGCAGTACCGGTGCCTTCTGATCTGTTCCGGATACGGATGGAACAGCACGCCATGCTCTTGAGCGGCGAGCGTCGCAGGACCTCGAACGACGACAGTGCTGTTCCGCAAAAAGGAAATGCGCGGCGTCCTTCGAAGAAGGACAAGGCGCTATTGCGGGTCCTCAGCAAGCTGTGATGCTCAGGGTGCTGCTGCAGCTCAGGCCTGCCGATGCCCTTAACTTCTCCTTTCTCATGCTGCTCACGGTCATCACCGTCGCCTTCCGTAGCGTGGTGGATGATGCGACGTTTCTCGTCCTGCTGTATGCCGGACTTTTCCTTGTGCAGGCCCTCCTGCTTCTGTTCAGGCGGAACGGCGGCGTGTTCCGCTGGAGCTATCACCTCATATTTCCGACGGCCTGCATCCTGGCGATCTTTGACAGTCTTGAGCATCTCGTGCACGCCATCAACCCGCAGGACATCGACCCGCTGCTCATCAGGCTCGACTATCTTCTGTTCAAGGGACACCCGACCGTCATGATGGAAAAGATCATGACGCCGCTCCTGACCGACCTGCTCCAGATCGCCTATTCATGCTATTACTTTCTCCCTATAACGCTCGGGATGGTCCTTCTTATGAAACGGGACGATAAGGCCTTTGACCGCTCCCTCTTCCTGATTATGCTCTGCTTCTACCTCTCGTATGCGGGATACCTGCTCTTTCCCGCTCTCGGTCCCCGCTTCACCATGACCCATCTGCAGCATACGGAACTCCGTGGTCTGGCGGTTACCGGACCGGTTCAGGAGATCCTCAACAGACTTGAGGGTATCAAGCGGGACGCCTTCCCGAGCGGTCATACCGGCATCGCCCTTACGGTCCTAGTTCTCTCGCGAAAATACGAGAGACGGCTCTTCCGGCTGTTCCTTCCCTGTGTCGCAGCACTCGTCTTTTCGACGGTTTACCTTAGATACCATTATGTGGTAGATGTATTAGCAGGGGCAGCGCTCGCTGCCGTCACCTTTCTCCTGGGAGATGCATACTATGGATACTGGCAGAAAAGATTTCGTCCTGATCATTGAGGACGAAAAGAAGATCTCGGATATCGTCAGGGCCTACCTTGAAAAAGATGGCTTCAGTGTAAGGATCGCTGAAAACGGCTCTGAAGCGCTCACCTTCTTCCGGGAGGGGCCGGACATCATTATCCTCGACCTCATGCTCCCTGATATGGCGGGAGAGGAACTCTGCAAAATTATCCGGGAAACTTCGAACGTTCCGATTATCATGCTGACGGCAAAGAGCGGTGAAGAGGACCGGATCAAAGGCCTGGGTATCGGTGCTGATGATTACATGGTAAAGCCTTTCAGCCCCCGGGAGCTTGTTGCGCGGGTAAAAGCGCACCTGCGAAGGGCCGGCAAGACGCGGAAGAAGATCTTGAGCTATAACAGGGGCAGCCTCAGGATGGACCTGGAGCGGCATGAAGTGGTAAGAGAAGGCTCATCCCTTCAATTGACCCTGACGGAGTTCAAGATCCTGACGGCGCTTGCCGAAAACCACGGGAGAATCCTGTCGCGGAACCAGATCGTGAACATTGTGCAGGGATACGACTTTGAAGGATATGACCGGACCATCGACGCGCATGTGAAGAACCTGCGCCACAAGATCGAGAAGGACTCGAAGTCACCGGAATTCATCCAGACGGTCTATGGCGTAGGCTACAAGTTCATCGGAACCCCTGATGAGGAATAAGCTATTTCTTGCGTTCCTCGCCGTCATCCTGCTTGTTCTCATCTCCCACCTGATCTACGAACAACTCATAAACCGCGATTTTGAGGACTATGTGAGCGGCAGCAAAGAGGACAAGTTGTACTGGATCCTGGCGTCGGTCGAAGGAAGCTATGCCAACGGCGCCTGGGATACTATGACCCTGCATGAATCAATCCACTGGGCAGCCATGCTCGGGTTCGACATCAGCATCCTGGATATGGAGGGGAACGAGATCATCAACTCCGCCCAGGTCATGAACATGCTTTCCCCTTCCATGAAACGGCGTATGGCCTCCATGGTGAACCTCTCTTCGGCAACCGGCGAGTTCGAGCAATATCCTCTCTATGAAGGCGGAAACGAAATCGGCAGCCTCCTAGCCAGAAGGCTGAGCAGGCCAGAGATCGACCGGAAGGAGATGGTCTTCCAGCAGCGGGGGAAATACTTTCTCATCGTCTCTTCGGTCATTGCAGGAGGAGGGGCACTCCTGCTGGCGCTGTTCTTCACGGTCTTCTTTTCGCGACCGCTCAAGAAAATGAAAGATGCGGTAGAGGCAATGGCTTACGGCGACCTTTCGGTGCGGGTATCGTCTGCTGGCCGTGACGAGATAGGCAGTCTTGCGGCGAGCTTCAACTATATGGCAGAAGCGCTCCAGCGGGAGGATTCCCTGCGAAAGCACCTGACCTCGAACATCGCCCACGAATTGCGGACTCCCCTGGCGGTGATGAAGGCCCATACCGAGGCAATGATCGACGGCGTCGTCGCCGACCATGCAGCAGGTCTGGAAAATATCCGTATGGAAGTGGAAAAGCTCATCCGTCTCGTCGAAGGTATTGAGGACATCACCAAGGCTGAAGCAAGCTTTTTTTCGAAGAAGGCCTATGCAGAGATCGCTCTGTCGGAGTTCCTCTCGCGCATTGCCGCAGCCATGCTCCCCCTTGCTGCCGCAAAGGGACTGCAGCTTGCTTCCAGCTCGTGCGGGGACGACCGGGTAGTGACTGACCCCGAAAAGCTCGATCGCATCCTCCAAAACATTATTTCCAACGCCATAAAATACACGGAAAAGGGCAGGATCGGCCTGACCTGCGGCAGAAGGAAGAAACAGTTCTTCGTGGAGGTCACGGATACCGGCGTCGGCATCCCTAAAGCCACGAAGGATCTCATATTCAGAAGGTTCTACCGGGGCGAAATGTCGCACGGCATAGGGCTGGGGCTCGCGATCGTGAAGGAACTGCTCGATGTCATGGGCGGCAGCATCGAAGTGGACAGCCACGAAGGAAAAGGCTCAACCTTCAGGATATGGCTTCCGGACAGGCTGTGATGCGCAGGATGAACCTCCCCTTTACACGGACAAAGAACGGGATAACCCTTGAAGTGAAGGTGGAACCCCGCTCATCGCGGAAGTGCATCGCCGGGGTCATGGACGGCCGGATAATAAAAGTGAAGCTCACTGCTCCCCCGGTCGAAGGTTCTGCGAACGAGCAGCTCATTGAGGTGCTCGCAGAGGAGTTCGGGGTAAAAAAAGCCCAGGTAGCGGTAATCAGGGGACATGCGGCTAAGCTAAAAATTGTGGAAATACGGGGACTTGAACTGGAATGAGCCGTGAGGCCTTCATAATTTCTTCACGACTCTGGCATAGTATTAGACATATGCTTGGAATGTCATTCTTCAGGAAGGCCTGCATCACGGCGGCCCTCTTCCTATCTGCGGCACCGATCTTTGCCGCAGACAAGGAGCCGGTCACGCCATACGGGGACCACTGCCGGGAATACACCATCTATGGTACGGGCAGGGAACCCATCCCGCTGCCGGAAGCCATCCATGCATTGAAGAAATACTATGATGTCCGGGGATATGACGTCAGCATCCTGCGCCATAGGGGAAGGTTTATCGAGGCGGCCATTTACCTGCAAAATAGACAGGTCGACAGGGTTATCTTTGACCGGCGGACCGGCAGGTTGCGCTCCATCTACTGACCGCTTCTGCGCACCGCAAGGTTTTCATCAAGACTTAAGGAGATCGCCTTGCCGGAGATGTTATGCAGTCTCGTTGGGAAACGGTTGCCGTCAGATTCCTGTAGCTTCCCGAACAAGTCACACATTTCTCTTCTTCTCTGAACGTACAGCGCCTCCTCATCCCCATACAGAACGATGAGACAAAAGCATCGGCATGTTTGCTCGGGGGATGTCGGCAAAAAAAACGGGGCGATTTCTCGCCCCGTTGTGTGAATCGCCGCGCATCGCGAGATGCGCATCGAAATTAGAAGGTGAGCTGAATCAAGTGACGGAGTACCGTCACGCCCTTAGCGTCTTCGCCGAGGGGATCCAGAATATCGTCATAGAACGAGCCCGGATCGAAATAACCTGCATCGATCTGGTAGGTCAGGTTCTTGGCGATCTGATACTTGATCTTGCCGTCGATTTCCCAGCCTGCGCTCGAACTCACGTCGTCACCGACCACGTCCTCCCATGCACCGGTCTTCGATGCCCAGAAGCCATAGCCGTCGAGCGAGAGCGTGACATCCTTCGTTGCCTTCCAGTCTACGCCGAGGTTCACATAGGTGGTGTTGGCTATGCCTGCTGCATGGCCATTGGCAGGAGCTGCGCTGTTGAGGCCAACCTTGTTGAATGCGGTAGTTGCAGCCTGATACTCATAGATGAAGGCATAGTTCTGGATATTGCCGACATAGGGGGTGAACTCCCTGACCTTGTTGTCTGATGCTTCTTTTTCACCGCTGCCGTATGCAAAGGTACCCCTAAGAACGACCGGGTCAAGCTTGTAATCAGCATTCAGCTGGGCAGCCCAGCCGCTGAACTTCAGCTCTTCAACACCCGGAAAATCCTTCAGAATCTTGCCGAACTGGAAGTCAACCTGGGCCTTGTAGCCGAAATTGCCGATCTTGCCGTCTGCATGTGCGCCGATGTCCTGCTGGCTGAAGCCGAGGTCAGAATGATTCAGAAAGGTGTAGTTGATGCCTGCGGTGATCGCATCGCTGAACTTGTAGGTCATCAAGCCGACATATGCATCGAGGTCGTCGGTGTTGTCGGTGATGCCTGTGCCCAGCACGATAGGGATAACCGAGCCGGGAGTCGGTGTCGCGCTTTCAGCCAGCTTTATGGTGAGCGCTGCGATATGCATCTCCTTCGTCGGGTTTACGAAAACGACGAGTGCATCGTCACCCAGCTGGGTGTGGTCAAAGAACTGGCCGTAGGAGAGCTTCAGCGGCATATGGCCTATCTTCAGACCTGCAGGAACGCCGAACAGGCCCTGGCCGGTGTAAAGGATCCATGCCTGGAGAAAGTCAGGATCTGACTTCGGCTTTGCATTGCCAAAGCCCGAGTTGCCGAAGCTGGTGCCCCACGTATACTTATCGTTGGTGCTGTCAAAGTTGCTTCCCTCAGTCTCGAGCTGGATGAAGCCCTGGACATTCGGGGATATCTTTGCATCAACCGAAAGCCTGACGCGCTGGTCATACCAGGAATAGGACCCTTTATCAACAGGGAAACCACTGCTGAGGTTCTTCCGGTACCAGCCTCTTGTCCTCAGCTCACCGCCAAGGGTGATCTGGGTGCCGCCCGTTGTCACGACTGCCGAGGTCTCTGCAGGGATCTCAGCGTGGATTGCGAACGCGCTGGCAGCAAAGCCCATTACAAAAACTGCTGCTACAAGGATTCCGATAATTTTCTTCACTTCCTAACCTCCTTAATGGTTAGTTCAGTATTCTGTCCGCCAAAGGCGGATTCTTACGTCAACACCAGATAAACTGTCCTTTCCCTATCTCCCAGAACCACCTCCTTCCAGCGATGCTGTTTCCCCTATCTCTTTAATGTAATCCGGAAACAGCAAGTATGAATCTTTTTTCATATTCACAGAGCGGTACATTATACCTGTTTTTCAAAGAACCCTGTCAATCAAAATTAAGTTTTTTATATATCATTACTCGTTATTCTCTTGCAATATATATACCACAGATAAGGCTTTGAAATATAATTATTTTTTATCTATTTCTGAATATCAAACTGTGGCTCCGATGCAACAAGGTGTTGAAAATAGTTCCGGTTGGCATGGATACGGAACAGATGGAGCGGAGAGATTACCTCCTTACTTTTTTTCTGTTATAATCAACAAATTACCCGGATTCCGGAGATCAGTCATAAAAAAGGGAGGCAATGGCCTGCTGGGGGCTTATCGGTCCGTCCCAGAGGTGTCTTACCATCATGCCAAAGTCATGGAAGTATGACCTTGATATTGCTAAATTTTCCGGGCAGATAGAGCAGGACCCCTCGAATTTCCGGGCGTACAAGGAACGGGGAAACGTCTATTTCCGGAAGCGGGAGTTCGACCGTGCAATTGCCGACTATACCCGGGCGATCGAGCTCAACCCTGACTACTTCCTTGCCTATAACAACAGAGGGAATGTGTATATGCAAAAAGCGAGCTACCGACAAGCGATCGCCGACTACGACCGGGCGATCGAGCTCAAGCCGGAAAACGGCATGCCCTATAACAACAGGGGCTTTGCGTTTCTTCTGATGGGAGATCTTGACCGGGCCGAAACAGACATCCGCAGGTCGCTGGATCTGAACCCGGCAAACATCTATGCGCTGAACAGCATGGCCGAGGTCCATGCTGCGAAGGGTGATGCAGCCGGGGCATGCAGATGGCTGAAGCAGGCAATAGAAAAAGGATATAACAACTGGTCGTACATCCAGACTTCGCAGACCTATGATGCGGTACGCACCGCAGATTGCTTTATCGAGATCATGCGCAATAAGAAACCTCCGCACACATATTATCGCCCGCCGATGCACCACAGTAAAAAACGGCCCCGGCAGTAAGAGCCGCCCTCCATAGTGCAGCAGACCTCCTCATGGCAGCATATGCATATATGCTACAATGTCCACGATGCTGAAGATCATCCACAGGACAACGCTGAAAGAGCTTGCTGCCACATTCCTCATAACCGTCGCGTTCCTGAACTCGATCCTGATGATGGAAAAACTGATCCGCCTCAGCAGGGTCCTCTCGGGAGTTGGCGCAACACTCATCGACATGGCAAAGATCATTCTCTATCTCCAGCCCCAGCTCTTGATGCTCACGATCCCTATGGCCATGCTGCTCTCCGTACTGCTCGTATACGGAAGAATGAACCACGACAGCGAGATCATTATCCTGCGCGTATCCGGGATGGACTTCCTGAGGATCTCCCTGCCGGTATTCATCCTCGGATTCTTCTGCTTTCTCGCCGCCATTACCGTGAGCTTTTATCTGGGACCTAAAAGCAGCACCAGAGTGCGGGAGGCCGTAACGACGATCATCAGCACCCGCTCTGCCATGGCCCTTGAGGAAGGGACGTTCAACACCGCCTTTAAGGACATCGTGATCATCGTCAAAGGCAAAAAATCTTCCGATACGCTGGAAGATATCTTCATTTACGACAACCGGCAGAAGGATCAGCCCAAGGTCCTCATGGCTAAGCAGGGAAAGGTTGTCCCACAGGACGGCACGAACATCGTCCTTACCCTTCTGAACGGATATATCAGCATCGCGAACCGAAAAACGACGACCGAACTCTTCTTCGAACGGTATAATATGATGCTCAGCCTCGATGCATCAGAATCTTCGCCGAAAAAAATGGAATACACGCCGGCAGAGCTTCTGCAGAACGCACGGCATGCAGAGGGACATAAATTGAAAGCCGGCCTCTACCTTGAACTCTACCGCAGGCTCACGCTCCCTGCGGTCTGCATCTTTCTTGCCTTTCTCGGCCCTCCCCTCTCGCTGATCGCGGGAAAGTCGGGGAAACTGGGCGGTCTTGCGCTCGGGTTCTTTGTCTTCACCGCCTATTACGTGCTGCTCATCTACGGTGAGAACCTGGTGATGGCAGGCAAGCTCGCCCCCCAACTCGGCGCATTGCTCGCCACGGTCGTGCTCGGCATATTCTCTCTGGCTATGTTCAGAAAGGCAAGCCTGCAGTGAAGATCGTCCACCGTCTCTATTTGGCTGACTTCTTTAAGATTCTTCTTCTCATCTCCTGCGGTCTGTCCCTGATCGCCAGCCTTATCGATCTGATCGGCAATATTGACGAATTTCTGCCGAACAAGCCTTCAATCGGGTCGCTCGTGCTCTATGCGATCTTCACCTTTCCGAAATTTTTCCTCTATCTCCTGCCCATGTCGGTACTGATCTGCAGCCTCTTCACCTTCAGCCAGGCGATGCGCAGAAAGGAGATCATCGCCATCAAGGCCGCCGGAGGCAGGCTGCGCAGCCTCTTCTGGCCCTTCGTGATCTGTGGCGTCCTTATCAGCATGGCTGCATTCTTCATCAGCGAGGTCGTTGCTCCCGATTTTTCTGTGCGCGCTGCCGATCTCAGGACGAAGCTCAAGGGGGGCGGCAAAAAGACGGTCTTTTCCGGGGAAGCCCTCTGGATAAAGGACCGCAAGGGAAACCCGGTAAAGATAGAGCTCTATGTCCCGGACCGGAAAATGGCGGGCAACATCACCATCTTTGTACAGGGAGAGACGTTTCTGAAAGAAACGATCACCGCAAAGAAGGCTACATGGAGCGAGGGACGATGGGTCCTCAATACGGTGAACGTCTTGTCGCATGACACGGGTAAAAGCGACGAACGGGAAACGATGGAGTACCGTGACCTCGATTCACCCGATATCTTTTCCCGGGAGATGAAAACTACGGATGAGATGGGGATAGCAGAGCTCTCTCGGTATATTCAGAGGCTCAGGGCAGCCGGATTCAACAATATCAAGCTCTTCGTCGACATGCATGCCAAAGTCTCCTTCCCGCTGATCAACGTCTTTATGATGTTTCTGGGCCTTTCGCTTTCGGCCAGGATCACGGGCAGCAGCGGTCTGGTCACCGCCGGCATGGGGCTGGCTATCAGCATCCTGTACTGGTTCAGCTATACCTTTTCTCTCTCGATCGGATATGCAGGAATCGTACCGCCGGCCTTTGCTGCCTGGGCCGTGCCGTGCATCTTCGGGTCGTTTGCCCTCTATCTGTACGCGACCATGCCGGAATAATGCGGTGGTGACGCTACGTTCGAGACCGGTATGCAGGGCGGCAACGGCTGCGTACACATCCTACCACCGTGCTGACAGCTATGCCCCGCCTGCGATAGAGTTCGTTACCTGTTCCCGGTAACGTCTGCGCAATGTCCCGGTCACAGCTCCGATGTTATACCGTACGTCATCTATCTGCACTACCGGCATGATCTCGCTGGTCGTGTTCGTAAAGAAAACCTCCGAGGCCGCGAAGATGTCCTCCGGACGATATCTGCCTTCTTCCACGGGGATGCATTCCTGTTCGGCAAGGTTTATCACCAGTTCCCGCGTGATCCCGTCGAGCACGCCGACATCGGTCGAGGGCGTGCAGAGCATGCCGTTCCGCTCAAAGAAGATGTTGCATACGGTCCCCTCGGCGATAAATCCATCGGCGTTCAGCATGAGCGCTTCATAGGCGCCGCGCTCTTTTGCCTCTATCTTCGCGAGGATGTTGTTCAGGAAGTTGAGGGACTTAATCTTCGGGTCGAGCGCCGCGACAAGATTACGCCGCGTCCGCGCGATGATGAGTTTCACGCCCCCGGCATACACCTCAGGGGGATACCCCCTGAATTCCTCTGCGATCACCACGAAGGTCGGCCGCGGACAGAGTGCAGGGTCAAGTCCGATTGGCCCCTTGCCCCGTGACACCGATACACGGACATAGGCGTTGTGCAGCCCATTAGCCTGCAGGACGGCGTACACGGCTTCGGTAATCAGCTGCGGCGAGGGTATCCGCAGGCTGATGAGGCCGGCAGATCGGCCAAGCCGTTCGATATGCCGCCCGAGCATGAAGACTTTGCCGTCGTAGGCACGCATGGTCTCATAAATACCATCTCCATAGAGGAACCCGTGATCGAACACCGAGACCACAGCCTCCTGTTCAGGAACGATTCTGTCATTGAGAAAGATCTGCATCGCTGACTCCTGGCGCACGAGATTTTGTATCATCACATTTTGATGGCGGAATAGCAAGCTTGCCCGTAACGACGCTTTTGACTATCATTCATACTATGAAAAGAGGCGCGGCTTCAGCAACACAAGGCGATCTCCTGCTGGTACTGCACGCACACCTCCCGTATGTCCGCTATCCGGCGCATGAAGATCATCTGGAGGAAGCGTGGTTGCACGAAGCGATGCTGGAATCCTATATTCCTCTCATCAGGGTCTTTGAAGACCTTCTGAATGACGGCGTCGACTTCCGGCTCACTTTTTCGCTCACGCCGTCGCTTCTGGAAATGCTGGATGACCGGCTTCTCATGGAGCGTTTTCGCCGGTACCTGGAAAAACGCATTGATCTTGCTGAAAAAGAGCTGTTCCGTACGAGGTCCGACCCGGCGCTTGCTCCCCTTGCGCGGATGTACCATACGCGTTTCATCGGCGTCCGGGATTTCTTCGAACGGACCTGCAAAGGAAAACTGATCCCGGCATTCCGATCACTTGAACGATCGGGGAAGATCGAATTCATCACCAGCGCGGCAACCCACGCCTTTCTTCCCCTCCATATGTCGGAGCCGTCAACCCTGCGCAGCCAGATCGGTATTGGATTCAGTACTTTTCGGCACCATTTCGGAGCATGCCCTTCAGGCATGTGGCTTCCTGAATGCGGGTATGCGCCGGGACTGGACTCCTATGTGAGGGAAGCAGGGGCGGGATACGCGTTTCTCGAGAGCCATGGCGTACTCAATGCCGTGCCCCGCCCGAAAAAGAGCATCTATCGTCCGATCATGACACCTGCTGGGCTCATGGTGTTTGGGCGGGACGCCCAGGCATGCGCGCAAGTGTGGAGCTCGCGGAAGGGGTATCCCGGGAACGCAGCCTACCGCGATTTCTACCGTGATATCGGCTTTGATCTTGACGCTGCATACCTTGAACCCTATCTCCCGGGAGGGGTAAGGACCTTCACGGGCATTAAGTACTGCCGGGTATCCGGAAGAACAGAGCACAAGGAACCCTATGTGCCTGAAGAGGGAATGCAACAGGCACTGCGCCACGCAGAGCATTTCCTGCAGGCACGAAAGGACCAGATTCTGTTCTTGAAACACACGCTGAAGACGCGGCCGGTCATTACAGCTGCCTTCGATGCAGAGCTCTTCGGCCACTGGTGGTATGAAGGGCCGGAGTGGTTGCGCGGCATCCTGGGGAGTCCCGTCTCGCGACGCTACAGGTGTAGGTTCGTGACCCCATCCGAGTATCGTGCAGAGTACGATTCCATCGAAACTGTTTGTCCGTCTGCTTCAAGCTGGGGGAAAAACGGTTTTCACGATGTCTGGCTTGCTCCGGCAAACAGCTGGATATACCGGCATCTGAAGAAAGCGTCGCAGACCCTGTCGCGCCTCAGCGGGGAATATGGTTCCGCCACCGGCGTGGTCGAGCGCGCCCTGAACCAGGCTGCACGAGAGCTCCTGCTGGCGCAGGCGAGCGACTGGCCGTTCATGATGAAGACAGGATCTGCTGCCGGTTTTGCAGAGGACGTCTTCCGGGAGCATATGAAAAATTTCATGGTGCTCTGCAACGAGGTATCGGCAGGCATGGTCCGAGAGGACCATCTGCTGCCGCTTGAACAGAAGAGCCCGCTCTTCAGGAACATAGATTTCAGGACCTTTGCGGCAGCGTAGGCGTTACCGCCCCGCAAGCAGGCATCTGCTACGACAGCAGTTTTGTGAAGGGATAGGATTTTAAGTAGGTGAGAAACTCGTCGACGGCATGAGAAGATACGGCTCCCTTGTTGGTAATCAGAGAGAATTCCCGGATCATTTTCTGCTCTTTTATCTTAAGGAGACTGATCGTCCCGTATTTGCTTTCCTTTCGCGCCGCCCAGCGTGAGACGATGGAAATTCCCAGACCGTTCTCTACCGCCTCCTTGATCGCCACCGTACTGCCGAGCACCATGGATATCTTCATCTCCTGCGGCGCAATACCATGCATCGCCAGGAACTTTTCAATCATCTGGCGCGTGCCCGAACCTCCCTCCCTGAAGATGAACGGCTCCTTAGTGATCTCGCTTATGGATATTTCCTTTTTCTTCGCCCAGGGATGATAGGAGGGAACGATGAGGAGCAGTTCGTCCGAAAGGATCTTCTCCACGATCATCTTCTGGCGCGTGACTTCGCCTTCGACCAGGCCAAGGTCGATATTGCCGGAGTTGAGGAGTTCAACAACGCGCTTGGTATTGCCAACGAGGAGGTGAACCTTGATCTTCGGATGGGTCTTCTTGAAATCCGTGATGACAACGGGAAGAATGTAATTGCCGATGGTTGAACTGGCGCCGATGCTGATGCTGCCCTTGACCAGCCCGGTAAGCTCTCCTATGACCTTTTCCGCGTTGGCGTACAGGCTCAGAATCTCCTTGGCATACTTGTACAGCACTTCGCCGGCAGGCGTGAGCGTCACCGTGCTGCTGGAACGGTCGAATAGTTTCGTCTCATATATTTCTTCGAGCGCCTGGATCTGGAGACTCACGGCGGGTTGCGTAAGATGGATGATCTCCGATGTCTTGGAAAAGCTTTTCGTTTCAGCGACCGTGCAGAACACCTTGAGTTTGTGATCTTCCATGGCTCTCCTTTGGCTTCATGCCGTGGCTGTCTGCCGAAGCAGTCCGTAAGCCGAGTTCTGTCATCCCGAAAATCGGGACGGTAGTCATTCATCTCAGCCCCGGCTTTGCAGCCGGGATCATGCGGCCTAACCCGTTCTGTCTCCCGCACAGGGATTCGAGGGGGCACCTCTCGTAACAGAACCTATTTGGCCTTGCTCCAGGCGGGGTTTACCAAGCTGTTCGGTCGCCCGAGACACTGGTGAGCTCTTACCTTCCGCCATGAATGCGGATCCGCCAGAGGCGGACACCTTTTCACCCTTTCCCTTGTACAGGGTGGTTTCCCTTTCTGTGGCACTTTCCTTCCCGTTGCCGGGACTCCGTGTTACGGAGCGCCTTGCCCTGCGGAGCTCGGACTTTCCTCCCACGCCGCGCACCTGCGCACCATGGGCGACTACCTGGACTGCTTCGGCAATCTATAATTAGATTTTATAATTATATAATAATTTCTTTTGATTTGAAAAGACTTTTGGGGTAGGGGCCTATGCCTGCCCCACAGAACCCTCTTCTTCATAGTAGAGGATGCGGTGGCACTGCGGACACTGGATCAGATCTTCATTCTTCCTGATCTCCACAAACAGCTGGGGGGGAATATTCATATTGCAGCCGAGACAGACCTCATGGTCAGCCCTGACCAAGGCCATCCCGTTACTTCTTTTCAGCAGGGTGAGATAGGTGGCATAGATTTCGGGCTCAAGCTGCGCAACGATCTTCGCGCGTTCTTCCTTCAGTACCGTCAGCTCCTGATCGAGCCGGGATACCTCGGCATCGAGCTCCTTCCTGAGCGCCTGGATTTTTTCTTCTTCTGCCTTCACGCTCATCTCCCGATCCGCCACCTCGTTTCCCACGCTTTCCATCTCTTCCATGAGCATCAGGATCTGCTCTTCGACGGCACCAATCTCTTTTTCCGAGGCCTCGATCTCTTTCAGGTGAGCCTGATATTCCTTATTAGTCTTGAGATCAGATGCACGGCTCTTCATCTTCGAGATCTTTTCCTGGATATCCCCCAGCGCTGACTCCCGCTCCTTCTTTTTCTTTGCCAGGGCAGACGCCTTTTGGCTGATCTTTTCGAGTTCAACCTTCGCCTGGCTGAGGGGCTCGTCTACTTCGTGGATACGAAGAGGGACTTTGTCGATGAATCTCCGTTTTTCCAGGATGGCAGAGTCTGTCTGTTGCAGCTGAACAAGACGCTTCAAGTATTCCTGCACCAATCCTCCAGCGCTGTGGTGGGCCCACCAGGACTCGAACCTGGGACCAACCGGTTATGAGCCGGTAGCTCTACCAACTGAGCTATGGGCCCCCGAAACGACCGTAACCGCTGTTCCATGCTTCACCATTTGCGACGAAAAGAAGAGCAGAGGATATCACCGGTTACTCTCGGTTAAGGTAATTCGATACTATAAAGAGCCAGTTTCATTTAGTCAAGCTACTGCTTGCAGCGTCCGCATATCACGGGTCATACGCCGGACGGCTCGTATGCTATTTGTTTTCGATAAAGGTCCGGAGCCATCTGCTCCGTGAGGGATGCCGCAGTTTCCTGATCGCCTTAACCTCGATCTGCCTGATACGCTCCCGCGTGACTTCGAATTCGTTGCCGACATCCTCGAGCGTATGGGGAACTTCTTCGCCGATCCCGAAGCGCTTCTTGATAATATCCCGTTCTTTCGGCGAAAGGGAAGCGAGCGCGAAGTCTATATTCTTCCGCATATCGTCCTGGATCGCAATGTCTAACGGCGAGAGCGTCGTTTTATCCTCTATGAAATCCCGCAGATGACTGTCGTCCTCTTCCCCAACCGGCGTCTCAAGAGATATGGGCTCCTTGGAAATCTTCAGCATGCCTCTGACCTTGTCGGCCGGTATCTTCAGCCGGTCAGCGATCTCATCGGGCGATGGCTCCCGCCCTTTTTCCTGAACGAGTTCCCGAACCACCTTGGTCATCCGGTTTATGGACTCCACCATATGGACCGGTATCCTGATGGTACGCGACTGGTCTGCAAGTGCGCGGGTGATGGACTGACGGATCCACCATGTTGCATACGTACTGAACTTATAGCCGCGCCGATATTCGAATTTTTCGACTGCCCGCATCAGGCCGATATTCCCTTCCTGGATCAGATCGGAAAAGCCCAACCCCTTGCCGATATACCGCTTGGCAATGCTAATGACCAGCCGCAGGTTCGCTTCAGTCAGTTTCCCTTTGGCATCATCGAGGTTCCGCTCTTCATCTATCAGCACCCTGAGCGCCTTCCGCATATCCTCATAGTTCGCGCCGATAAATTCTTCTGTCTCGGCGATCGCCCGTCGAAGGTTCTCCCGTTCTTCCAGGACCTGCGCTATTTCCTCGGCGACCGCCTTGTTCTTAATCTTCTTCGGAACAGCCGTTATTCTGCGGCCTTTCAGGTCAACGCCGAGATAGGCTGCCTTCTGCACGGCAAACTGAAGCCTCGTATGTACTTCATCAAGATGCATGACGGCCTTTTTTAGTTCCTCCGAAAAGGCGTGTATCACGTCGTCCTTCAGCTTGAGCTCATATACTTCCTTCAGGATCTTGTCGCGGTTGTCGCCGAGTGCTTTGAGCAGTTTCTGGCCAGGATTTTTCCCCGCCTCACTCAGCCGCTTCAGGATCTGTCGCCGTTTCAGGGAAAGCGCTTTTATCTTCAGCGTGATGTCATAAAACCGCTGCTTCTCATAGGTCAGATCCTCCTCCATCTCTTCCTCACCGTTCTGGATGATATCCCAGAGCGGCGCATCTCCCGCCTCGACCATCTTGCCCAGCATAATGAGCTTCGTTATGGCAAAGGGAAGCATGAAGATGATCCGCGCGAGCCGCTCTTTACCTTTCTCGATCTTCATGGCAAGTTCAATCTCGTTCTCCTTAGTCAGGAGTGGTACGCCACCCATCTCCTTAAGGTAGACCTTGATTGGATCATATTCGCCTTCGAGCGTCTGATCCTTGCGCCCTTCGTCCTCAGCGAGAACCTCATCTTCGGCATCCTCATCCTTCTCGTCGAAGGCGTTCTCCCGATCAAAATCATACTCTTCGAAATACTCGTTGAAATCGCTATAGTCTTTCATTTCTCTTTCCCTTGATGGCATGTTTCTTCTCGATCAATATAGCATTAATCAGATGAATATCGCCCGCCTCACGCGCCTGATGCAGACGATCCTCAAGCTTCTTTCTCTCAATCTTCGCGACACAGTCTGCTATAATGCGGTCGACATGGGCCATATCAAAACCCGGGTCGACCGAGAGGTGGGAATAGAGTCGCCGTTCTTCTTCGCCTGCACCTTCGAGTATGGAAGCCGTATTGTTGCGGTCTGATGCCACGGCGATTCGCCGGAAGAGCGCAGCGACAATATCGTCCCTAAGATCAGTCGGTGCCACGGCATGGATCACGTCATCGGTTTTTTCCGGAAAGGCGATGACCGCGCTGAGAAGAAGCCGCTCAGTCGCATCCCTGATTGCATGTGTCCTGTTTAATGCCCGACCTTCCCCCCTCTCTCGCTTCCTTCGCCGCACATCCCTGAATTTTTCCCGCAAGACTGACTCCTGATATCCGGTTATCCTCGCGAGCTCCAGGAGCAACTCGTCAGCAACAAGGGCGTCAGGCGCCTCGGATATGACGAGCAGCGCGTCCTGCAATGCGTTCTTACTCGCGCCCTTTGACGGGGGTACAAGGAACTCGGCCATGGACTGGGCTTTCTCAGCGAGAATGGTAAAGGCTTCACCGCCGTACTTTCTGAGATAGCTGTCCGGGTCTTCTCCGCCGGGCAGGAGTAAAATCCGAACATGCAGGTCGCTCTGCAAGAACAGGGGCAGGGCGCGGCGCGCCGCTGCCATACCGGCGTTGTCCCCATCAAAGACCATCACTGCCTCACGAACAAGCCTCCGCAGTTTCTGGAGGTGCCCGCTGGTCAGTGATGTGCCCAGCGGCGCAACGACATTTTTGATCCCAAACTGATGGCAGATGATGACGTCCATGTACCCTTCTACGATAAACACTCGCTCCTGCCGGCGAATGGCCTCCTTTGCCGTAGAGAGGCCGTAGAGGGTCTCAGACTTCTTGAAAACCGCTGTTTCCGGCGAATTTATATACTTCGGTAGACTGTCGTCCCTGGCCCTTCCGCCAAAGGCGATAACGCTGCCCTGTATCCCCATGATCGGAAAAATGATCCGATCGCGGAACATGTCATACATGCCCTTTTCTCCTGCAACCGCAAGACCGGCATCACGGATGATCGCGTCGAGGTACCCTCTGCTTCTCAGGTTCTGCAGAAGGTTATGCCATCCTGCAGGCGCATAGCCGAGCCGAAAAAGCTCCGCCGTCTCCGGAGTGATTCCCCGTTTTCGGATATAATCAGAAGCCGGCTTTGCTTCTTGCAGCTTATGGATGAAGAATGTGGTCGCCTCGCGGAGCGCGCCCCGTATCAATTCGTCCTTCTCCTGCACCTTGCGGTCCTGACGGACCGTCTTCAGTTGGACCCCTGCCTTCTGCGCCAGCACCTGAAGAGCTTCGGGAAAAGGCAGATGCTCATACTGCTCCAGAAAACTGATGACGTCGCCGCCAATGCCACAGCCAAAACAGTGGAACCGCTGTTTTGAAGGGCTGACCATAAACGACGGGGTCTTTTCGCTATGGAACGGACAGAGCCCTTTCCAGTTCTGCCCCGCCTTTCTAAGCTGGACGTAATCGGAAACGAAATCCACAATATCTATTCTGTCTTTTATTTCTTCAAGAACCCTGTCTGCTTTCATATGCTCCCGCGACCGGAACTATTCCGGAGTATTTTACCATGGCGAGTCGCTTTTATGCCGCAGAGGTCCGTTTAGGAAGGTCTGCTGACGCGGAGGAATCCGGAGCAGGGGAGGACGTCGATGCCGGCGCCCTGCAGCACGCGGTCGAGGAGGAGGTTCATGCCGAGGTTGTCGCTGGAGATGTGTCCCGCGATCACAATATTGAGATGGTTTTTCTCCGCCTCTTTTCGGTGTTCTTCACTGATATGCATCCCGACAATGGTATTGACCCCTGCGGTAGTCAGACTCTTAAAGATATCCTTCGACCCTTCCGTGCCTCCGGTCATATCCACGAAGATCTTCCCTGCTCTCCTCGCCTTGGAACCCTGAAGGATACGGGGGCCCGCGCCGTTCTTCCCCGATTCCCGGTATTCCGGCACATCCTTCAGCATATCGATGACATCGGATAGCGTATAGGGTTCCTGTTCATCAAACATCTTCTGGAGAAAGGTCACGACCATGTTGTCTGCAGGCGTATGAAGACAGAGGAATGGAATATTGAGAAGACGAGCCGCATCAACCGCCCTGCTGTGGTTTACCGGCATGAGCCTGCGCTCGATCTCCTTCGCTCTGCCTTCCATGAGGTCTTCGGCAATGTTTATCGGCACACCGAAACGGCTGAGGATATCGGACTGCATATACATGACTGCCGGGATGTTGGCAAATGCCGTGCCTTCCGGGTGGTGTGCGATGACAAGATCGATCTTCTCACCCCTCTCTCTCAGACGATCGGCAAGGAGTACTTCTCCCACCTCTATGTCTATGCCGACCAGCGCCCGCCGTACTTCCTCGTCACCGCTGCCGTAAAGGATTCGGGAGTCAGCATAGGGGTTCTGCAACGTCTCCCGGTCAAAGAGGTCCTGCTCCTCCTTCTTCAATTCCGCAAAGTCCTTCTCAACACGCCGGAGTTCCTTGTGCACGGCATCCCGCCCCCGGGGATCATGGGCAATGCCGGTCTCGATCGACCGCTGATAGAGCTCCCGGAGAGTCATTAGGCAGATCTGCCGGCAGCGGAGAGCAGCTCTTTTACGCGGTTATTGACCCATTTTCCGTCTGCAATTCCCCTCATCTTCGGCATGAGCAGTTTCATCACCCTGCCCATGTCCGCTTCCGAACGGGCGGACGACTCCTCTATCGCCTGGAGGATCATCGTCTCGATATCGTCAGGAGAGAGCTGCGCAGGCATATATGACTGCAGTACGGCGAGTTCCTGTCGTTCTTTGTCGGCAAGCTCTTCCCTCCCTCCCCGGGAGAATTGTTCTATGGACTCGCGCCGCTGCTTCACCATTGATGCAAGGACCGAATATATCTCTTCATCGGACAGCTCCCGGCCCTTGTCTATCTGGACGTTCTTGATTGCCGCCTTAGCCATGCGAAGGGCGGAGAGTCGTATAGACTCCGAGCGTTTCATGGCTGCCTTGATATCTTCGTCAAGCCGTTTCAGCAGAGACATCCTATCTCATCCCCAGTTTAACTCTCTTGGCGGCTTTCTTGCGGGCAGCTATGGCCTTCTTTTTCTTTTTCACGCTCGGCTTTTCGTAGTGCTCACGCTTTTTGATCTCAGAAAGAATCCCTTCCTTTTCACACTGTTTCTTGAAGCGCTTCAAAGCATTTTCGAACGAATCGCTTTCGCGCACCCTGATTGAGGGCATGCATATATCACTCCTCTCCGTTTAAAAAATAAAAGGCATTGTATCAGTTTATACCTGTACGTGTCAATGCAGCAAAGGGCAAGAAATGGTTGAAATTGCTGAAAATATTGCCCCTGTTCCGGAAAGGTCGTCCGGACTGACACGCGTAACGGCAAGGAACCTGGTCATGAGGTAAAAAAGGGGGCCGGGCAGCCCCCTCGGGGCGCTTCGTTATGCCCGGTCTGCAGAACCGAGCACTTCCTTGTTTTTATGCATGATCATTTTCATCAGTTCATCACGTGCCGGGCCGAGGTACTTGCGCGGATCGAACTCTGCAGGCTTTTCGGCAAATACTTTGCGAATCATAGCCGTCATGGCCAACCGGCCGTCACTGTCGATGTTGATCTTGCAGACCGCGCTTTTCGCCGCCCTTCGGAGTTGCTCCTCGGGGATGCCGACGGCATCCTTCAGCTTGCCGCCATGCTCATTGATCATCTGCACATATGCCGGAACGACCGATGAAGCGCCGTGCAGCACGATCGGAAAACCTGGGATCCGACGCTCGATCTCTTCCAGGATATCAAAGCGGAGCGGAGGAGGAACCAGCACACCGCGATCATCACGGGTGCACTGCTCGGGCTTGAATTTCATCGCGCCATGCGATGTGCCGATGGAGATGGCAAGGGAATCAACACCCGTCTTGCCCACGAAGTCCTCGACCTCCTCCGGCTTGGTATAGGTGGATTTTTCTGCAGAAACCTCGTCCTCAATGCCGGCAAGGACGCCCAGTTCACCTTCCACCGTCACCTCATGTGCATGGGCGTATTCCACGACCTGCTTCGTCAGCCTGATATTCTCCTCATAGGCATGATGGGACCCGTCGATCATGACTGAGGAGAAACCAGAATCGATGCATGACTTGCAGAGATCGAAGGTGTCGCCATGGTCGAGGTGGAGCGCAAATCTGACCGGAGAGCCTGCGTCATTGATCATCGCCACGGCTCCCATGGCAAGAAAGCGCAGCAGGGTCTGGTTGGCATATTTCCGTGCACCACTCGACACCTGCAGGATGAACGGCGAGCGCGATTCCACACAGCCCATGACGATTGCCTGCAGCTGTTCCATATTATTGAAGTTGTAAGCTGGAATGGCATATTTCCCCTCCATAGCCTTCTGAAACATTTCTCTGGTATTAATTAGGCCGATTTCCTTATACGATACTTTTTCCATATTTCCCTCCTCTGTAGTGCCGGTAAATTGGCCGCGTATAGAGAAGATTACCGCTCAGCGCCATCTCCGGTCAAGGTTTTTCGGACTGCAGTCTCTGAGGAACTGCCGGGGCAAATCCCAACAGCCTTATTTCTTGCACAAAGCCGTGCAGGTATGATACATTCATGCACCCCAATTACAGTAATTGCAATGGTCCCTTATGATTCAATCATCAATAGTCTCAAGGAAGCGGTCATCCTTTTTGACAGGAATGGCAAAATGGTGTTCATCAACAAGAGCGGCGAAGAACTCTTTAACAAGAGTTCGAAAGACATGGCCGGGAAACGATTTCACTGGCTGATCCCCCGAGAAAGAAAGATATCCCCTCTCATCAGGAAGACCGTTACGGAAGAACGGTCCTTCAGGGGCAAGTCGGTGAGCATCACCCTCGGGCGAAAAATCAATGTGGACTTCAGTCTCTCGCCCCTCTACACCCATGATCGGGTGGGAGGGGCTATCCTTTTTCTCTCGGAGAACCTTTCCCTTGCAGAACGTGAAGACCACGATCAGGAGTCCCTCATCTATCTGCTCGGTTCCATATCACATGAGATCAAGAATCCTCTCGGGGGCATCAAGGGGGCGGCCCAGCTCCTTCGTCAGCACACACCTGATCAGTCTGTCGCCGAATACACAGACCTTATTATCCGGGAGACCGACCGTCTGAATGCCATTCTTCAGGACTACCTCACCATATGCAGAAAACCGTCCTTCCATCCGGTCAACATACACGAGATCGTGGAGAAGGCTTTGACCATTCTCGCTGTTCCGATCAAGAAGGCCGGCATATCTCTCAAGAGGCTCTATGACCCGAGCCTCCCGCAGGTGCGCGGCGATGCGTCCAAACTGCTCCAGGTCTTTCTGAACATCATCAAGAATGCCCTTGAGTCCATGAGGGGCGGCGGAACGCTCGACATCGCTACCTCGCCTTCCCGGGAGCTCTTCGGCGATCACGGAAGGACGAAACGCATGGCCCTTGTCTCCATAACAGATTCGGGAAAAGGCATGACCGATACGGAGATGCAGAAGATCTTCTTTCCCTTCTTCACCAAGAAGAAAGGTGGCACCGGAATCGGGCTTTCCCTATCAAAAAGGATTATGAGCGATCATGGCGGCCTGATCAGGGTGCAGAGCATGAAAGGAAAAGGAACATCCTTCTCTCTGTACCTGCCGTTCCGGGACAATGAATAAGAATATCCTCGTCATAGACGATGACGAAAGCATCATCTGGGTCATTAAGAAGGCCCTGGAACCCCTCGGGTACAAGATAACATCGCGGACCCGGCTTGCATCGGGTCTGCGGGCAGCGGAGAATCGTCCCCAGCTGGTCCTCCTCGACCTCATACTTCCTGACGGCAACGGGCTCGAGGGGTTGCGGGAGATCCGGTCAGCCGACCCTGATATAACGGTCATCATGATCACCGCCAACGCCAGAATGGAAAGCACGATCACGGCAATGAAGGAAGGCGCCTATGACTACCTCGAAAAACCCTTTGACATAGAAGAACTGAAGATCGTTGTCGAAAAAGCATTCCGGGACCTCGCCATGAAACAGGAACTGCGGGAACTGAAGAAGGCGGCGTTCGAGACCGAGACGCCCCAGATGATCGGCAAGGGTCCGAAAATGCTGAAGGTCTTCAAGGACATCGGCAAGGTTGCATCAAAAGACATTACGGTTCTCATCACCGGAGAGAGCGGTACGGGCAAGGAGCTTGTTGCCAGGGCTATTCATTTCAATAGCAGACGTTCCGGAGGCCCCTTCATCGCCCTGAATGCGGCATCAATTCCGAAAGACCTTCTGGAGTCCGAACTTTTCGGGTACAAAAAAGGCGCGTTCACCGGGGCCGTCGGCAACAAGACGGGAAAGGTCGAGGCGGCGAACGGCGGCACGCTGTTTCTGGACGAGATTGCCGAGATGGATCCGAACCTGCAGGCAAAACTGCTCCGATTTCTGCAGGACAAGGAGTTTACCCCCCTTGGGAGTACGGAGAGCATCAAGGCCGATGTCCGCATCATCGGAGCAACAAACCGCGACCTTGCCGAGTCCGTTACTCGCGGAAGCTTTCGGGAGGACCTCTATTACCGTTTCAATGTGGTGCAGATCAAGGTCCCGCCCCTCCGCGACAGAAAGGAGGACATTCCGCTTCTTATCAAGGCCTTCCTCAGTGAATCCGCTGAGAAATTAGAGACCGGGGAGAAGGAGCTGTCGAAAGAGGCAAGGATCCTGCTCTCCAAGTATGACTGGCCGGGCAATGTCCGCGAGCTTGAAAATGTCATAAAACGGGCCTGTGTACTCTCTGCAGGCACCATGATCGAAAAAAAGGATCTGCTCCTCGAAGAGGACAACGCCTATTCCATCAAGGAGTTCCTTGAAGAGAAGCTCAAACGGTATCTGAAGGATATGACGCGGGTCACGAACTTCGATCTGTACGACACGATTCTGTCAGAGGTGGAAAAAGCGCTCATCGCGATCGTACTCAGGGAGACCAACAACAATCAGATCAAGACCGCGCGGCTTCTCGGCATCAACCGGAATACGCTCAGGTCGAAGATCAAGGAATACAAGCTCCTATAACTGATGACGTGTTCTTCGCCCCATCGCAGCCATGCTTGAACCTATATGCATTTCCTGCTAGGCCATTCTTATCCGGCAATCAGGCTGTGATGACCGTCACGCCGGAGCTTCTTAAGGTTCTCGCCTGTCCGAAATGCAAAGGAACCGTTCAGCTTTCCAAAACAGGGACGGCATTATCTGCAGGTCATGCGGCCTGCCCTGTCCGATCCGGGATGACATTCCGGTGATGCTGGTAGATGAAGCAGTGAAGCTTTCGCGCCCTGTCTCCTGATCTGCAGCGCAGCTATGAATGCCTGCTCCATGCTCAGCTACTGCACCCCGAGAACGACGGACCGCTGGAAAGTATCTGCCGTGCGGCTGCAGGCTGCGGAATCGGCAGAGTAAAGATGATGGACTTCGGTCACGGCGGTTTTCTTCAACTGAGGTCCTGCATGCAACGTTCCGCCGGAACATATTCGCGGACGATGGGAGCTCCCTCAGGCAAAGAATTCCGTCAAGCGACAAGATAGGAAAATCGCCGCATGAAGTCGGCTACGCTCATGCCTGCTTTCCTTGCGAGCAGTTCTCTACTGCCAGGCTCGAAATCCCCTTGTTCCAGCCGGATCATGTATTTCCTGCCGACCTCATAGGCCTCTGCCGTTATATCCACAAGGCGCACCTTTGTCCTGCCCGTTACCGGGTCGGCCATTTCAACAAATGAAACCGGTCTGAGTCTTCCTTCATCAAGGGTGATCATGGCCCCGGTACCGCCGCTTAGGAGAAAACGGACGGCCCCGTAGCCGAGGTCGCGGGTATATTCTATATCATAGGGGATCGGATCGGCAGCCCGCAATTCATAGCCGATGGTCTTATGGACAATAGTCATGGACAGGCCGCGGCTATCAAGGCTTTTTCTGACACGGTCGCTCAAAATCCTGCCGAGTTGGATCTGCGACAGACGCAGCCTCCCCAGTTCGTCGCAGCTGATATTATCACAGGAACGAAGCTCCTGCTCGTCAACCTTTGCCGCTATGCCCTCCGCCAGTACGGCAATACCATGGTCCTTGCCCATGGCAAGCCGCTTGATGATCGATCCTTCAAGGATGTCCGTGATCTTCTGAAGGTGAAGCGCCTCACCCGTGAACTCCTCCGGTATGAGGGTCAGCGTCGCCCCGACTGCCTTCCCGATGCCGAGGGCAAGGTGGCCGGCATTCCTGCCCATGGTCGTAACGAAATACCACCGGCCGGTAGTCCGCGCATCTTCCATGATATTCTTCATGATCTCGACGCCCCAGTGGCGCGCGGTATGATATCCAAACGAAGACCTCCCCCCCGGAAGCTGCAGATCATTATCGATCGTTTTGGGAACATGGACGACCGACAGCCTTCCCCGCGCCTCCCGCTCTATCCAGCGGGCCATATAGGCAGTGCCGTCGCCGCCAACGGTGATCAGGTACCGCACCCTCAAAGCCTTCAGCATCTGCTGAAGCACCGGGAACCGTTCCTGCGCTACTGCAGCAGGGTCGCGGGAGGTTCTGAGGATTGAGCCGCCGGTGGTATGGATCCGCGAGACATCATCTATGCTCAGGCGGACAGCGCTCTTCTTGTCTCCGGCGAAAAGGCTCTTGAAACCGCCGACAATGCCTATGACCTCCTTGCCCTCGTTAATCGCCTCTATCGTTGCGGCACTGATGACGCCGTTGATCCCGGGGGCTGGACCACCGCCGACAACTATGGCTAAAACATCCTTCTTCATATCCTCTTCATGAAACGTCCACGTCTCCTCTCCGATCCTCTGTGTGTCTGCCCTTAGCCCGGCAGAACTCGTTTCCAGCGGGTCTGCAGGAATTCTCTCTGTCTTCTCTCCGAACAGCGCACGCCGACCGTTGCCATGCGCCTGTCCCTCCAGATAGCCGGGAGTCTGGCTGGATATTCTCCTTGGCCGGCGCAGAAAGCGCAGACTATCACACGCCCTCATGCCCCCTAAAGTATCTGCCCAGTATATTCTTCAGATTCGCTGCAATGCTGTCTTTGGCGTTTATTATATAGATTCCGCGACCTATGCGGAAGAGCTCTTTTTCCATGCGCTCGACAGGAACCGCCCCTTTCTCCCGCTGTGCCAGCACCGCTTCGAACATCGGGACTATCTTGTCCTTCATCCTGAGCTCGGTATCCATCAGGAATACGGCGATCTCGGGAGCAAGATCGTCGACCCTGTCGAGAAACGCTCCTATTTCGCTTTCATAGATCTGTTTGGGCGGTGATGACTTGACTTCCGTGTAGCAGAGCACGCAGTCCAGCTTCGCAATGACATCATAATCGCCCCCCGTCCCCCGGCCCTTGAACCTGACTCCCCGGACAGCCTCTGCAGCGAACTCCCGCCGGTAGATCTCGGCCACATACCACTCAAGTGTCTCGCCGAAGCTGCGGACATGTCTGCCGGCAACGGCATACCCGTTGTCCTTACCGGTGATGAGCCTGACCGACAGAAGATATTTGATGTACTGGGCAGTCACATCAGCAGTAGCATATCGGGCAACCATGGCCGGCGTAAAAAAAGCCTGATGTTTGATTACGTCCCGGAGAAAAAGCCGGAAGGAATATTTACCCATCATGTCATAAAAGAGACCGCGATGCCGCTTTGACGGGGCAAAAAGATCGTCGCTGATTTTCCGTTGGAAAATTCGGAACCCGCGGCGTTTGAGAAGGACTTCAAGCGGAGACGAAAGGATATTCAGTTGCTGTCTGAGGCGGGATAGTTCCTGTTCAAGCCGCAGGTATGCTTTTCGGTCATGCAGTTCCGACATCAGTGTCCCCTGCCCTTCTTCAGGGATGCGGCGGGAAGGACTATGCCTGTTTCCGGTCGCCGGCAGTAAACTTCACGGATACTCTTCGGTGACGGGGACCGTCAAACTCGCAAAAGAAGATCGACTGCCAGGTGCCAAGCACGAGCTTCCCTTCCTCAACAAAAACAACGGCAGAGACCCCGATTATGGAAGCCTTTATATGTGCCGAGGAATTCCCCTCCCGATGGTGATAATCTCCCTCAAAGGGCACCAGCTTGTTGAGGTATGTCTGGATATCGCGCTGCACCGATGGATCAGCGCCTTCATTGATCGTTATGCCGGCAGTCGTATGCGGCACGAAGAGATAGCAGACGCCGTTGCTGATCCCGGCTTCCTTAATCATCTCCTGGATCTTTTCCGTAATGTCAATAAACTCCGTTCTCGTCCTGCTCTTTACATTGATGTACCGTACCACCGGTTCCCCCTGATGTATCAGACACCTTCAGTAAACACGCTGTCAAAAAAAGGCCGATCTGCGGCAAAGGTTATCTCTATTATAAGAATATTTCCGGGCAAATCAAGGTTTCGTATCTTGGCCATATCCTTGCCCGTCGTGACAGCCCATGCGGCTCCCGAGGCGCTGCAGTCCTTCACGATGGTGGCAATATCCTGCTGTGCATAGGAATAGTGGTCCGGATACTTCTTCATGCCGGTTATCACGGCGCCGGCAGACGTCAGTGTATCTCTGCATGACGCCGGATCAGCTAGGCCGCAGAAACAGAAGACCTTCCTGTCCTGAAGCCACTCAGGAGGCAGCTTCTCTCCTGACGGCAAAACAATGGAAACAGCCCGGTGACTGGTGAAGAAGACCGGTGCATGCCGATTGAAGGTTCTGATTTCCGCCACCAGGCCGCTGTCCTCCCTTCCTGATTTGGTGATGGCAATGACATCGGCACGGTTCAGGCCTGATAATGGTTCCCGCAACCTCCCTAAGGGCAGCAGTTTCCTATTGCCGAAAGGGTTGCCGGCATCGATAAGAACTACATCCCTGTCCCGGTAGAGCTGCCAGTGCTGGAACCCGTCGTCCAGAATACATACGATCCTGCGAAGCACCGGTAACGGAGGGATCCCTCTTTCATCCCATGCCTGGAGCGCAAACATGCCGGCCTTAAACCGGCCCGGTCCCTTGACGATCGGCACGCCGCGCAGCCGCTCCGCCATGAGGTACGGTTCGTCACCGGCCTGGACAGCGCTGAGCAGCGGTCCCTCACCCCGTGACACGAAACATGGCCCCGGTGCGGTTCCTTTATAGCCCCGGGTGAGGATTAATGGCAGGAATCCCCGTTCTTTTGCTTCTTCTGCTATGGCTATGGTCGCAGGAGTCTTTCCGGTGCCACCGACTGTGATATTGCCGATGCTGATGACCCTGCACGGTAATCTCCTGCGGTTCCGTAAGGCGAAGAATCTTTTCGCGGACATGCCGAGATAATACATATATTCGATCAGGGTCATTGCATGATATTCTACCGCAACAGGCCGGAAAATCATGAGATTTCTTTCGTGTCTTCCGTCAAAACCGTATGCCGGCGATGCTTCCCGTGGTAAAATACAGCCTGAAAATGGAGCGTGCAGACTTTGCAGCATAAGCGTGATGAACGCACTGGGAGATTTGATGGATAGGTGCCCCTGCGGATCGGGTTCGGCATATCAGGTATGCTGTAAACCCATACTCCTTGGTGAGCGTGAGGCCGCAACAGCGGAACAGCTCATGCGTTCACGCTACAGTGCCTATGTGATGAAGGAAATAGATTACCTCCGCCGATCTCTTCATCCTGATCATCGTTCGGATTTTAATGAAGAGACCACCCGTGCCTGGGCTGAGCGCTCTGCATGGCATAAGCTCGATATCCTCGGAACCGCGGGCGGTGGCATGGATGACCATGAAGGGACTGTTGATTTCATCGCCACGTTCACTGATAACGGGACAAAAAGAGAGCACCATGAACGATCCTCGTTCAGGAAAGAGTCGGGCATATGGTATCTCGTTGAAGGCACAGTGCTCCCGCCCCGCCAGGTCGTGCGCGCCGCGCCCAAGACGGGCCGCAATGATCCCTGTCCCTGCGGGAGTGGAAGGAAATTCAAGAAATGCTGCGAACGGTGAGACAGCGCGGGCATACAACCTAAGAGGGGGAACATCATGAGTATTCTTCCGGAAGGCGAACAGTTACGAAGAGCAATCAAATGGATATCGGATGAGCGGTGCGAACATCCCGGGTTGCCTCTCTTCACCCTCATCGAGCAGGCCTGCCTCAAGTTCGATCTCACGCCGAAGGATGAAGAATTTCTTCTGCGGTATATCATGGAAGAAGGATCACAGGGATCATAAGCTGATATGCCCCCTCGATGCGGCCCCAGGCCTTGCGTCCGTGTACGGTCTGTGCTGCTGCAGCCCTCCCATTCGCCTACCCAGCTGTTTCGAACGATATCCCCGCAGGCATCGTCGCTGAGGCACCGAAGCCGAGAACACCTCCGATAGCTCCCGGCACCCGCTTTCATAGCGATAGAAGCCGGAACCTCGCGCCTCACAACAAACGCTTCTCAAGAGGAACGTGCTTTGATAGACTGTAGAACATAAAGCTCGGACAGGAAAGGGGAATAGCACATGTATAGTTCAGGAAATATCGGAAGAAACACCATTGCCATGGTCCTTGCCGGGGGAAAGGGCGAGCGGCTCAGTCCCATTACCCTGCGCAGGTCAAAGCCCGCGGTTCCCTTTGGCGGAAAATATAAGATCATAGACTTTGTCCTGAGCAACATGTTTAATTCGGGCATTAAGAAGGTATATATTCTCACCCAGTATCATGCGTATTCCCTTAATAAGCACGTAAAGGAATCATGGGCCAAATGGACCGGGCTGGGAGAGTTTTACGATACCCTATCCCCTGAGTCCGACAGCATCGGCCAACAGTGGTTTGAGGGTACTGCCGATGCCATATATCAGAACCTGAGATTCATCGAATACTCCGGTGCAGACTATGTGGTCATCTTCGGCGGCGACCATATCTATAAGATGGATATCTCCCAGATGATGGAATATCATCGTATGAACAGGGCGGACCTTACCGTCGCCGCACTGGAGGTCTCATCCGAGGATGCCGCCCGATTCGGCGTGCTTTCCGTGGATGAGGACCTCAAGGTCACATCATTTGTCGAGAAACCGCAACATCCCCCCTGCATTCCCGGAAGACAATCCTGTTTCGCATCCATGGGAAATTATATTTTCTCAACAAAAAAACTGGTCGATATCCTTCAGGAAGGGAAGCGGCATCACGAAGACCTTGATTTTGGAAAGCACATCATCCCGATGATGCTGGAACGAGGTGATAAGATATTTGCCTACAGTTTCTTTGATAATAACGTTCCGGGTATGGAGCCGAATGAGCGAGGATACTGGAAAGACGTGGGAACCATAGATACCTATTATGAGGCGAATATGGACCTTATCAGTGTCAGTCCGCAGTTGAACCTCTACCATTTAAGCTGGCCCATCCTTACGAATCAGGGCAATCTTCCTCCGGCGAAAACGATTTTCGATGAGGAATCCCGGCGCGGGGTTAATATCAGCAGCCTGGTCTGCGGAGGCTGTATCACCAGCGGCGGGATGGTACGCAGATCTATCATCGGTCCGTGCAGCAAGGTCAACAGTTACGCCCTTGTAGAGGATTCGATCCTGTTTGATAATGTCCAGGTCGGAAGACACGCAAAGATCAGGAAAGCGATTATAGATGAAAATATTGTGATCCCGGAAGGAATGGAGATTGGGTATGACCACGAGGAGGACCAATTACGGGGATGCATCGTTACCGCATCCGGGGTCGTTGTCGTTGCGAAATAATATAATCGCGGGGGATTGCAACACAAAGGGTGTTCTGGCTCTGCCGGCACAGGCTGGCGGCGAAGCAGCACGTATCATCTGCTGCGCGGCAGCGGTAATTCTACGATCTGGGTGCGGTGCTCCATACGGCTGGCGCCTCGGTTATGGAAAGAGGGTATGTTCACCGGGAAATCACGCTATGGCGCGGCAAGGTACTCCCCTATGATCTTTATGGCTCGGTCAACAGCACCGGAGTTTTTCAGGTATAGGGCGCGGGCCTTTTCCCCTGCCGCTTTCGCTTTCTCTGGCTGCATAAGGAGTTCTTTAATCTTCTTGGCAAGGCCCCCGGGCGTTACCTCGAAGGCTGCCCCTTCATCAAGGAATGTCTTAAAGAACGGAAAGTTCTCCATATGTGGTCCGCAGATGATAGGCTTTCCCCAGAACGCCGGCTCGAGCGGGTTCTGGCCACCAAACCCTTCAAAGCTCTTTCCCATAATTGCCATATCGGCAATGCTGTAGACGCCCGTCAACTCTCCCACCGTGTCCAGCAAGAGGATATTATATGATCGGCCCTCGTCCCCGCCTGCGGTGCCCAGCTCGGTACGCTTCATATAGCGCATGTCATACCTGATGATGGTCTCCTCAGCCTCTTTGAAACGCTCCGGGTGGCGAGGTGCGATAATGAGCTTGAGTCCCGGGAAACGGTAGACATTTTCCCGGTAGGCATCGATGATGATCTGCTCCTCTCCCGCGTGCGTACTGCCGGCAACGATCACCGGACCCGTGACGCCCCGTATCCATGCCGGCACATCCTGAGAAATATCCATGTCGAACTTGAAGTTGCCCGTGACGCTGACCTTCTTCTCATCAGCGCCGATCGACCGGAGCCGCTCTGCATCTGCGCTGCTCTGCATGCAGAAGAGCGCTACATTTTCGATGACCTTCTTCATGAAAAAGGAGACCTTTCGGTATCTTTGCGCCGACTTCGCCGATATCCTGCCGTTCAGTACGAGGAGCGGGATACCTCTGTCGTGGGCGATCCTGAAGATATTAGGCCAGAGCTCGGTCTCCACCACAATGAAGAGCCGCGGCTTGATCTGATCAAAACTCCGCTTCAGGATGCAGACAAGGTCGAACGGGAGGTATACGATACGGGTCCCTTCCGGCGCTTTTATTGCAGCAACCTTCCTGCCAGTATCCGTAATGGTCGAAAGAACCACCGGAAGGTCCGGATATGCCGTCCTCAGTCTTTTCAGGAGGGGCACCACGGCATTCACTTCTCCGACAGAAACAGCATGGAACCAGAGCGGGGCCAGCTTCAGCATGTCACGGTCGATATCGAAGAGACCACATTTTTCCCGCAGCCACTTTTTTCTCAAATCTCTCGGGCGCTTGAGATAGTGCGGGGTGAAGAGGATGAGGAGCGAAAGCGCGTAAATGATGCTGTAGAGGAGATACATATCAGTCCTGTCGCACCCGCCGCAACAGCTCCCCGTATGCTGCCGCAGATGGTGCGGTGATCCAGCAGCAGCAATACCCGAGAGCAGCGGAAGACGCAATACTATACCAGACAGGTGGGTAAACGTCCCCGCGAATTCTGCTACGGCTATGCAATGCGAAGCGGCTCATCGCCTCGACCTGCCGGGAGCGGCGCTGTCACATCCGTATCCCGCATATACAACACATTATCCCTTCCCTCTGGCCATGGCAGTGATCAGGTCCGCGACCCGCTCAGAGGCATGCTTTTCGGCAAAGACCTTCCGCACATCTGCAAATGCCCGCAGCATCTGATCGCGATATGCAGCATCGTGCATGATCCTGTCCAGTTCCTTCAAAACATTTCCGACAGTCGCATCCCGTTGGAGCAGCTCCCGGACGACCTCGCGGTCGGAAAGAATATTTATCAGGGACACCCATTTGACCTGCACGATTCGTTTGCCCAGCCAGAATGTCAGCGGAAAAAGTTTATACATCACGACGAGGGGTACACCGAGCAGCGCAGCCTGCAAAGTTGCCGTGCCGGAGGCGATCACTGCACAATCGGAAGCAGCAAGGGCCCTGAGCGATGCACCCTTGCTGACCGATACACCCTCAGCCTTCAGCCTTTCGATCCATGACAGGTGCCGTACCAGGTCAGTGTTCGGCGCAAAGGGGATGCAGTACTGATATCTCGGGTGGCTCCGTTTGCATGCCCTGACGACATCCAGCACCAGCGGGAGAAGCCGATGCAGCTCATGGGGCCTGCTGCCGGGAAGGAGCGCTATGAGCGGCAGAGCAGGATTAAAGCCCATCTCCTCCTTCAGCTCATGCCTGCCGGTCTTCATCCCTCGTATCTCGTCAAGAACCGGATGGCCGACAAATTCGGCGTCGAGGCCGGTGTCACGGTAGATCGCTTCTTCAAAAGGAAGGATGACCGCCATCCGGTCCACCAGACGGGCGATCTTCCTTACTCTGCCCCTTCTCCATGCCCATACCTGCGGGCTCACATAATAGAGTACGGGGATGTGCAGCCTCCGCGCATAGGCTGCAAGGCGAAGGTTGAAGTCCGGATAGTCGATCAGCACGAGGACGGCAGGGCGATACCTGCGGAACGCATCAGCGGCCTTGCGCAACGTTTCTCTGAGCGTCCCGAGGGAAGCGACGGCCTCCGTAAGACCGAAAGCGCTCGCTATGCCCGAGACAAGCTTAACGCCGGCAGCCTGCATACGTTCGCCGCCGATGCCGACGACCCTGACATGAGGGGCTTTTTTTTTCAGCGCTTCTGCAAGAAGTGCTCCATAAAGTTCTCCCGAGGTCTCGCCTGCAACGATCATGACCGTTTCAGACATTGTTTATGATCTCTGCGATCTCCCTGATGGTCTTCTTTTCAAGCTCTGGATACATAGGGAGCGAAAGCACCTTCTCCGCAGCCTCTTCAGCGGCAGGAAAATCCCCGTTCTTATAGCCGAGGAAGCGGAGGGCTTCCTGAAGATGGAGGGGAATGGGATAATAGACGACCGATGATATGCCGGCTTCGTTGAGCCTGTTCTTGATGGTCTCCCGCTTCGCGCTCCTAATGGTGTACTGGTGGTACACATGCTTCACGCCCTTCCGCTCTATGGGCTTTCGGATACGGTCCGCGAGCGCGGCATTATACAACGCGGCGTTTTCCCTTCTCATGCTGTTGAATGCGTCGATCCTCCTGAACTTGACGAGGAGGATGCCGGCCTGCAGTTCGTCGAGTCTGCTGTTAAATCCGATGGACTGATGCTGATAAGCACCCCGGGATCCGTGATTCCGCAGTATCCTGATTCTGTCGCCGAGACCGGCATCGCGCAGCGTCACCAGACCGCCGTCTCCGAACGCTCCAAGGTTCTTACTCGGATAAAAGCTGAAGCATCCGGCTGCGCCGAAACTGCCGGTCTTCTTTCCCCTGATGTCGGCTCCGAATGACTGGGCACAGTCTTCGATGACCTGGAGGCGATGTTTCCCGGCGATTGCCATGATGGCATCCATATCTGCCGGGTGGCCGAAAATATGCACCGGGATGATAGCCTTCGTCCTTTCCGTAATCTTTGCCTCGATTTGTGCCGGATCGATATTCATGGTCTCGGGATCGATATCAACGAAGACCGGCACGGCGCCGGTATAGATGACCGATTCCACCGTGGCAAAAAAGGTGAACGGTGTGGTGATCACTTCATCACCCGCGCCGATGTCGAGCGCCTTGACCGCGAGATGCAGGGCATCCGTACCAGAAGCGACGCCTATCGCCTCGGCAACATCGTGATAGGCAGCCACCTTTTTCTCAAACTCCGAGACCTTGGGGCCGAGAACATAGTGGGCGCTCTCCAAAATCTCGGTCACAACAGCAAGGACCTCGTCCTTGATTCCGGCAAACTGCTTCTTCAGATCTATCATGGGAACCATATTCTCTCGCGCTCCATTAGTGCATATTATTATTGTTTCAGAAGGTCGTTGATCCTGAGAACGATTTCCAGAGCCTGCGTTGCCTCCCTGCCGGATACCCGTGGACACGACCTTCCCCGAACACAGGAAACAAAATCCTTCAGTTCTTCCCTGAGCGGTTCCCTGTTCTCCGGACTGATCACATCGAATGCGATACCAGCATCACCCTTATAATACTTTCTTACCTCCTGGGTCTGGTAATCAACAGATATGAATGCGTCCTCCTGGTGTATTCTCAGCCTCCGCACCTTCTCCGCAGACAAGCGGCTCGCCGTGATGAGCGCCTTGCAGCCGTTGTCGAACTCAATCCATGCCTTAACAGCATCTATCTTACCGGTGAGCACCCGGTCGCCTACAGCACTGATGCTTATTACGGGTGACTGCACAAGACCCGTGACGATATCGACATCATGGATCATGAGGTCGAGGGTGATATCCACGTCCGTCCCCCTGCCGAGAAACGGCGAGAGCCGTTCAGCCTCAATAAATCGTGGTTTCTGAATCAGGCCGGCTGCTGCGACGATACCGGGGTTATAACGCTCCAGGTGGCCGACCTGCAGGATACGGTTGCCCGCATCAGCCATGCTGATGAGTTCCCGCGCCTCATCAAGGCGCTCCGTGATCGGTTTCTCGATAAAGACGTCCCTGCCGGCCAGAAGACAGGCGCGTGCAATCTCATGATGCGTTGTCGTCGGTGTAACAATGCTGACCGCATCACTCCGTTCCACGACTTCGTTCCAGTCGTCGAATGAGGCGCATCCGTACGCGGCCGCGATCTCGTCGGCCCGCGCTTTGTTCACATCCGCTACGCCGGCAAGTTCTACATCGTCGAGTCCTGCAAAGATGCGCGCGTGGTGCTGACCGAGATAGCCGACGCCGATAACACCAACTCGCAGTAACACTCGCTCCCCCTTCCACCAAAATAAACCGTATTTTGCACTATCGCGGATATTTTCAGCAAGACATCGGTGAATTCTTGTATTCGCATCATTCCCCCGGGTAGAATAAAAAATGGCGAAGATGGTAAAGCATATTTTCCGGTCTGCCTTGCCATGACAGGCATGTCAGGCCGCACGCCGCAGCAGACGATGAGGAGCGAACCGGCGGTACCGGTTCATGCCGTCTCAGTTGAACTGCTTGAAGAGAAAAAAAGAACCGTGAGGATTACTCTGCATGCCGTTGAAGAACGAAACCGTGTAATAGAGTCATTTGCAGCACGGATCGATTGGGTCTATCAGGGTCTTTCCCCGGTGCAACTGCACACCCTTCCACCTGTGCGGTGCCAAGACTATAGAACGTATGCTGTTCAAGAATCCGTATATGTTATTGATCATCCGCCTTATGCTCTTTTCTTTCATGCGCAGAAGCCCCGCGCGGTAATGGTAGCGGGAGATCTGCGCAGCAGCCTCGTCGACGACTTTCTGAAAAGCGCCCCTGATACCACGGTTGCGCTGCCGGAGCAGGAGCAGCCGAAGATGGAGTGGAACTTCATGCTCAAGATGCGGCAATATGTCCGGATACACCACCTCCCTCCCCTCTGCCGGGATCTCATACTGCAGAACGATGCCGCCATGCCACCTCCAGAAATGGCAGCAGTGGGGGATCGGCGCGGGAAGAACACATCGTCAATGCCTGCAGCTGTGATCACCCCGGCTGTGGCCGTCGCCGGCATCGGTATAGATCCTGTCGGCTGCGGCGGGAACTACGCGTTATAGAAAGGGCCATTATGATCAAGGAAGCCATCAATCTGCTCGTCGGAGGTATCCATCTCTCTGAACCCGAAATGGCAGAATGCATGAAGGAAATCATGGAAGGTCGGTCAACAGATGCACAGATCGGTTCATTTCTTACGGCGCTGAGGCTTAAGGGCGAGACGGTCGAGGAGATCACCGGTGCAGCTCGGATCATGCGGGATAAGGCAGCCAAGATCAAGGCGCCGGACGGCGTACTCGACACCTGCGGCACCGGCGGTGACATGTCACATACATTCAATATATCGACGACCGTTGCCCTCGTCGTGGCGGCAGCCGGCGTCCCCGTTGCCAAGCATGGGAACAAAGCGGTATCGAGCAAGTCTGGCAGTGCTGATGTGCTGGAAGCGCTCGGCGTCAGGATAGATCTCACGCCGGATAAGGTCGAAAAATGCCTTTTCGCAACGGGGTTCGGTTTTCTCTTCGCCCCTCTTTTCCACCCTGCAATGAAATACGCTATCGGACCTCGTCGGGACATGGGCATACGTACGATTTTCAATATCCTCGGTCCCCTCACCAATCCCGCGGGAGCGCGGCGTCAGATCCTGGGCGTATTTTCGGGAAAGCTCACCGAACCCCTTGCAACGGTCCTCGGCAATCTCGGGGCAGAAGATGCCATGGTCGTACATGGCGAGGACGGACTGGATGAGATTACTGTTACCGACGGCACACGGGTCTCGCGCTTCCGGCAGGGTAGGGTCGAAAATCTCATCCTTTCTCCCGAGGACTTCGGCATCAGCAGGGGAGAAAGGGCGGATCTCGTAGGAGGCGACAACAAAGAGAACGCGGCCTTGACCCTTCGCATTCTTGATGGCGAGCAGGGAGCGAAGCGGGACATTGTTCTGATCAATGCAGCAGCTGCGCTGATTGTAGCAGGCAGAGCGAACGACTTTACCACAGCTTGCGCCCTCGCGCAGGAGACCATCGATTCAGGCAGGGCAGCCAGGAAACTGGAGGAGATCAGGAAGGTTTCGAACAGCCTTTAGTCCCGGGACTGTCGCAGTTTCAGAAAATTCCTCAGCAGGTCTTTTCCCACAAGGGTCAGTATCGACTCGGGATGGAATTGTACTCCCTCTATGACGAGGTCATTATGCCGCACCCCCATGATCTCTCCTGCATCGGTCCATGCAGTGACCGCAAGGCACGCAGGTTTCGTCTCTTTCCTGATGAGCAGCGAATGATACCGCGTGGCTTCGAACGGGTTGGGCAGGCCCGCAAATAGGGTCTTCCCGTCATGGTAGATCCGCGAGGTCTTGCCATGCATGAGACGTGATGCACGGATAATCTCTCCTCCAAAGGCGGCTCCTATCGCCTGGTGACCAAGACATACGCCGAGTATGGGCAGTTTGCCGGCAAAATGCCTGATCGCTTCAACAGAGATTCCGGCCTCGTTCGGCGTGCAGGGTCCGGGAGAGATAACAATGCGGTCGGGTCGCAACGTCTCGATCTCGGCAAGGGTGATTCTATTGTTCCTGAATACCCGCACATCCTCTCCCAGCTCACCAAAGTACTGGACCAGGTTATAGGTGAATGAATCGTAGTTGTCTATCATCAAGAGCATTGTTGTTCTTTCCTCTTCATCCCTTCACAGCCAATGTCTGCACCGGCCACATGATGAAACCATGCACTACGGCCGGAGATGGTCTCAAACGAAGCAGCCGGGCGCCATCTATCCGTTCCCGATGCAGTGAACGGTCACCTGCCACGGTTTTCCCGCCCATTCAGTCCAGCCCCGCTTCTGCCATATCGACCGCCTTCATCATGCCCTTGGCCTTATTGACCGTCTCCATATACTCCGTTTCCGGTTCGGAATCGGCTACAATGCCGGCACCCGCCTGTACATAGACCTTGTCGTCCTTCATGATGAGCGTACGAATGGTGATACACATGTCCATATTGCCCGAATAGCTGAAATACCCGACCGATCCCGCATAGGGGCCCCGACGGGCCGGCTCCAGTTCCTCGATGATCTCCATGGCGCGCACCTTCGGCGCACCTGAAACCGTGCCCGCAGGGAAGCATGCTGCCAGCACATCAAAAGCATCGAGACCATCCTTGAGATCTCCTTCTACATGGGACACGAGATGCATCACGTGGCTGTACCGCTCCACGGTCATGAGGTCGGACACGCTTACTGAACCGGTCTTTGCAACTCTGCCGACATCGTTCCTGCCGAGGTCGACCAGCATGATATGTTCTGCTATCTCCTTGGGATCTCTTCTCAGCTCGTGCTCGAGCGTACGGTCGGCTGCCTCGGTCTCACCCCGCCGCCGGGTGCCTGCAATAGGCCGCAGTACGATTCTTCCGTGCTCCATGCGGACCAGAATCTCGGGAGAAGATCCCACCAGTTTTGCATCGCCGGTGTCGAGATAGTACATGTATGGCGAAGGATTGATCACCCGCAGCGCACGGTATACCATGAAGGGATCGACACGGGTCGGCCGTTCGAATCTCTGGGAGAGGACGACCTGGACAATATCTCCCGCCATAACATATTGTTTGGAGCGCTCCACGGCACTAAGGAATTCCTGCTTCTGCATGTTAGAGGTGAACCCATCGGAATCACCGCCATCGTCCCTGTTGAGCGGTTCGGTCGGCGCCTTGAGACGGCTGATGATCGCATCGATCTTCTGGATGGACTCCCGGTAGACAACCTCAATGTCGCCGCCATTGATATGGGCATTCGAAACAACCTGTATCTTCTGTCTGAGACTGTCAAAAATGAGCATGGTATCGGTGAGCATAAGAAAGAAATCCGGCAATCCAAGCCCCTCTTTACCAGCCTGCTGCACCTGCTCGAAGAATCGGACCATGTCATAGCCGATATATCCCACAAGACCGCCGAAGAACCGCGGAAGCCCCTTCACTTCCACGGGATCATATGCTGCCAGCTCCTGCTTGATGATATCGATCGGATGGTCGGATTCGATCACCAGCGGCGTGTTAGATCCCTCGATCACTTCTACCGCTTTGCCCCTTCCCCGCAAGACCTTTGACGGTCGGGAACCGATGAATGAATACCGGGCCCACTTCTCTCCGCCCTCTACGCTCTCAAGAAGAAACGACGGTGTTCCGCCGAGTTTGAGGAAGACCGTCACCGGCGTAAAGGTATCGGCAAGGATCTCCCGGTAAACGGGGATAAGATTGCCTTTCTCGGAAAGTCTTTTGAACTCCGCTATGTCCGGGTAGTGCATGTTGACAAACTTTTCTGCAATTCAGTACTATGTAATGTCCTGCAATTATAGCGCATTCCGGGGCAAGAAGTTAAGGAAATAGCGCAGCTGCATGGACAGTCGTAACGTCTGAAATCATGCGGGAATAGCTCAGTTGGTA
>DKBH01000003.1 GCA_002451165.1 Nitrospiraceae bacterium UBA6905 | reverse complement strand
CTGCGGAGGAGGCTGAGGGCCTGAAGGGCCGGAGGCCTCGGGGAGCAGTGCGCTCCAGTGGCTTGATGGGCGGCCTCTATCAGAGGACGCACAGCGAGACGCTGGTGTGAGCGCAAGCGCAGCGCCCTCCGATGGGGCGGCCTCGATAATTTCATTGTCTTTATTGTCCCTGACCATTGCCTTTTCTTTTATTGTGGGCAGGGACATTATATTTAATTCCCCGCCCCATCAATATACTATACAAACTTCCGATTTTCTGGCTCATTGGTCAAAATATAACATAGTGAACTCTCTGAGTGAACAGAAAAACCAATAATATCAGGCCGGAATAAAAAGGACATTTCGTATATTCTGGTAATAAGGACTAAAGACGAACTTCGTATAATCCATAGAATTTGGCAGATGGTATCGATCACCAAAAAAATCATCACTATTTGGTGAGGTCTCCATACACAACAGTCCAGGAAGGATCTGGGAATCCTTTCCCTTCATGGCAATCATTGTAACATTCGCCCCGAAGCCTTCATAGCGGTTTTCTCTCGTCTACCATCTTAATAACATTCCTCTGCACTTTCGGTGGTCACAATTATTAAAATAATACCTCACACCCAACAATCATAACTTTAGACTTGTGTCAGAAAAAAGGATCAGTAATAATATGCAAAAGAGTGGACTTTGGCCATTAATATGTTAATGAAGTCATTGCTCAAATATCTGGATACGATACCTAAAGGAGTCGTAAACTGTTTAGCGCCTACTTCTCTTAAGAGGGGAACGTTTGGATGAATCAAGTTTTAACAGAACCCATGTTCTACATATTTTTAGTTTATAGCGGAAGCTTCCTATTAATGGCATTCGTGGTATTCCAAGGGATAAGGAGAGCATCTTCAACCGCCTTTGTTAATACCTTCTATATGCTTGTCGGTTTCGGGCTTGTCCACAGTATCACCGAACTGATAGACTGGCTGAGATATATTCTTAAGGCAACCGGAGCCGGTGAATCCGCAATATTGCTTATATTGTCCGAATCATGCTTAATCACTTCTTTTGTTCTCCTTTTTCAGTTTGGAGTCACCCTCTTGACATACAAAAGCGATAAAAAAAATATTTACAGGTCACTAACTGCTCTTATTTATATAGCCTATGCAGCCTATATGTTGGTTATCGAACCTACCACTATTTCACTAGCTGGATCTCGCCATATCTCTCGACGCTCTTTAGGTTTTCCTGGTTCACTACTAAGTGGTCTTGCCTTTTTCAGTCTTGCCAACTCGATGAAGGTCACGGGGCAACCTAGATTAATTAAAGCACTTGTAATTACGGGAATAGGTTTTGTCTGTTACGCCGTATTTGGAGGCCTCATAGTCGAACCTATAGCTGGTGTCCCTGTACAGCTTTTCAGAGCAGCCTGCGCGATCACCATTGCTGTCTACTCTTTCTCTATCCTCGATATCTTCAAGGTATCCGGATAGTTGGCCAAGGAAGAGTTGTTGCGCAGAAGGCAGGGCCTATAAGGGTCTTATCGATTTTTTTATGGGGTTAGGACAGTCTGGTAATGTGCGGGGTTCAGGAAGGATTTATAAATGGCCGCTCTTTCTTCTGAGAGCCCGTTCTTCTTTCACACCAGCTCACTATTCTTTACTTCTTGCCATTTTGTATTTCCCACGCACGACTCTCTTTAGTGTGCACTGCCGTTACAGCGCCTTCCCTATCCGCTCAACCGCTTCCTTCATCCGTGCGACAGGTACGGTCAGGGCAAAGCGGATATATCCTTCTCCGGGGGCCCCAAAGCCGTTACCGGGGGTGCCGAGGACACCGGCCTTTTCGAGAAGATGAGCCACAAAGGACGCCGAGTCAAAACCGGCAGGTACCTGTGTCCAGAGATAGAATGTAGCCTTAGGCTTGATAACCTTCATGCCAAGATCATTCAAGCCTTTATACAGGACATCCCGTCTTTCCTGATAGGTATTCCGCATCTCGGCGAGTATCCTGTCGTCCGTCTCCAATGCGGCAACAGAAGCCTCCTGGATCGCCTGGAATACCCCGGAATCAAGGTTCGTCTTTATCTTGCCCAGCCCGGCAATGACATCACTGTTGCCGACGGCGCAGCCAATCCTCCAACCGGTCATATTATAGGTCTTCGAAAGGGAATGCATCTCAATGCCGACCTCTTTGGCGCCGTCCAGCTCAAGGAAGCTGATCGGTTTATCGTTGTCATAGTAGATCTCGCTGTAGGCTGCATCATGACAAACGATGAAATTGTACGTCGCTGCAAGATCGATGACCTCTTCGTAGAACGATCTTGGGGCGCATGCCGACGTCGGATTGTTGGGATAATTGATATAGATGAGCTTTGTCCTTTTCAGGACGTCCCAGGGGATGGATTTCAGGTCAGGCAGGAACCCATTCTTCTCCCAAAGTGGCATAATATGGATCTCCCCTCCCGCAAACAACGTTCCCACAGGGTAGACCGGGTATCCCGGTGACGGAACGAGCACAACATCTCCCGTTTCGACAAAGGCCAGGGGAATATGGCCGATGCCTTCCTTTGATCCGATAAGGGAAAGCACTTCTGCACCGGGATCGAGCTCGACATCAAACCGCCTTTTATACCAGGTTGCCACTGCAGCGCGGAAGGAAAGCATTCCTTCATAGGAAGGATACCGGTGATGTTCGGGTTTCTCTACGGCGACTTTCATGGCATCAACAATATGCTTCGGAGTCGGCATATCAGGATCGCCGATGCTGAGATCAATCAGGTCAGTACCTTTTGCCCTGGCTTCCTGCTTCATTTTATCGATCGTGGCGAAAAGATAGGGAGGGAGATTCTTTACGCGCGATGCGAGCTCAACAGTGATCCTTGGTTTCAATCTGACCTCCGGCGTACCAAAAGTTTTTTGACATGAATTATACCAGAAACAAACGACAAAGTGCCGCAGATCAGTGGAAACGGCGCGGATTTAATCATATCGGAGTTGCGGAGCAAAGCTGTCGTATGGTGAGTGCCGCACATGGTGCTTCTCGACGCAGCCATGAAAAGGTTTCAGCCTGAAGAGTATGCGATTGTTGTCGTCTCTCGGGCCTTGCACAGCATAAAGAGCAGCCTGTATCTCGATGGCTGAATGTACCAATCATATGCTACGGCCATCAGCGGAAGACTTCCACCCTTCACCCTGCAGCATCCCCGGGACAACCGGCAAGCCGCTGCTGAGCAAGATGCCCGGTACGGCTCATGCTTTGTAATCCCGTACCTGCCTGATATACTAAAAGTGCAAGGGGAGGCGAAGGTATGCCGATACTGGAAAAACACACAGGCCTCTATACTGACCATTATGAACTTACTATGGCGCAGGGTTACTTCCTGCATCATAAGATAGACACTTCAGCTTGTTTTGACTACTTTTTCAGAAAGAATCCATTTGGAGGCGGCTATGTGATCTTCGCAGGTCTGCAGGATCTGTTGGAAATCCTTCAAGAACTGAAATTCGATCAGGAAGACTGCGATTATCTCGCATCCCTCGGCTTTGCACCCGAGTTCGTAGGCTATCTGAAATCATTCCGGTTCAGGGGAGACCTCTATGCACCTGAGGAGGGTGAAGTTGTCTTCCCCTACGAACCTCTGATCAGGGTTGAAGGGAATATCATAGAGACACAGCTCATTGAGACGGTACTTCTGAACATGGTGAACTTCGAATCGCTTATAGCGACCAAGGCTGCCAGGATCCGGCGTGCAGCCGGGACGCGGCTGGTAGTAGATTTCGGCCTGAGGAGGGCCCACGGTCTCGGCGGGGTGCATGCCAGCAGAGCAGCGGTTATCGGGGGTGCAGACAGCACGTCGAACGTCTACAGCGCATTCATGTTCGGTCTCACCTCGGCCGGGACACAGGCACATTCCTGGATACAAACATACGACGACGAGGTGACTGCTTTCAGGGATTTTGTAGCGGCATATCCCAAACACTGCGTGCTGCTGGTGGATACCTATGACACCCTGAAATCAGGCATCCCGAACGCCATCGTGGTCGCACACGAGATGGGGCGCAGGGGGGAAAGGCTTTTAGGAGTGCGACTCGACAGCGGGGACCTTGCCTATCTCACGAAAAAGGCCCGGGCCATGCTCGATGCTGAAGGGCTTGCCTATGTCAAGATCATGACCTCAAACCAGCTCGATGAATATGTCATCAACAGCCTCCTGGCGCAGGGAGCGCCGATCGATGCATTCGGTGTCGGCACCAGTCTCGTTACCGGCCGCAGCGATGCAGCGCTCGACGGCGTATACAAACTTTCGATGTGCGATAACAGACCACGCCTGAAGATATCGGAAACACCGGAAAAAATTATTCTCCCGGGGGTCAAGGAGGTATTCCGCTGCATCGACGCTGACGGCTATTTTCGTGCTGACTGCATCTGCCTTTCAGGAGAACGAACTGTTGATGCAATCCATCATCCGCATCGCCCCGACAAGAGCAGTTCCGTGGCCGCGCTCAGAAAAGAGACCCTCTTGCGCAAGGTCATGGACAAGGGAAGGATTGTCGTCGAGAAAAAACCGCTTGGTGAGATAGCAAAATATGCGCAGCAGCGACTTGCTGCGCTGCCGGACGAGCACAAGCGTTTTGAGAATCCGCACGAATATAAGGTCGGCATCAGCAGCAAACTCAGGGATCAGCGCTCCGCGATCATCGACACGATCAGGGGCAGGTTCGGAAGAGTGGAGCAGTCATGATGAAAGCACTCCTTATCGTAGATCTGCAAAATGATTTTTGTCCCGGCGGAGCGCTGCCAGCGCCTGAGGGGGACAAGGTAGTGCCGGTGATAAACAGCATCATGCATTACTTTCCTCTCGTCGTGGCATCTAAGGACTGGCATCCTGATACGACTGCTCATTTTGGTGCGTGGCCAAAGCATTGTGTTCAAAATAGCTGGGGCGCTGAACTGCATCCCGGCCTCCGTCAGGACATCATTCACCAGGTGGCGCTCAAAGGCACGGGGGACCGGGACGAAGGCTACTCAGCGTTTGAGGCTTCCAATATAAATCTCGAACAGTACCTGAAAGAACGCAGTGTGGACAGCCTGTATATAACAGGAATTGCCATTGAATATTGCGTGAAGAAATCGGCACGAGATGCTGTGAAAAAAGGGTTCCACACATTTGTTGTTCGGGACGCGGTGGCAGGAATAGAACTGCACAGAGGAGATGTGGAGCGAGCGCTATGGGAAATGGTTCATGCCGGGGTCATGCTCGTCACGTCCGCTGACATTTCTCAGGGATAAAGGGAGCGCCCTGTGAGGACTTTGACGACAGCAGTTTAGTTCGCTTTCCCTGCTTTTTTTCGCTGGAACGACATATTCTCATACGGATCAGCGCAGGAAATCCCGCAACTGAACCGGTCCGGCAGGCGTCTCAAGCTCCTCTCACTGGTGCTTCTGTCTCCCTTTGTCTTTCCCCGCTCGGCCCCTCATTTGTTGACGAGCAGCTTCTGATGCAGTACACTCTGATGTAGCCCAGAACTATTATGCTGCACCAGGAGACAGGAGACACGAGATGAACAAACCTCTGGCAGAACAGGGGCTACCCCTGATTCAGGATGCGGATCTTAACGGAAAGGTCGTGCTGGTGCGCTTCGATCACAATGTGGTCAAGAGGGGCGAGATCCGCGATCCCTTCCGTATCGACAGGACCATCGGCACCCTCTTCCACATTGTCGAACGCGGCGGAAGACCGATTATGATGACCCATGTCGGGAGGCCAAAGGACAAGAAGACCGGAGCCATTGCCTGCAAACCCGAGGAGTCGGTCGAACCGATCGTACAATACCTTGAACAGAAGCTGCATACGAAAATCCATATACCCAAATTACCCGTCACCCCTGACAGTGGGATCGCAGGCATCGATACCTCGATCAACCTCGCCATCAGAGAACTCCGCGAGCGCAGGCTGGGCGGCATCTATCTCCCAAACATGCGCTGGTTTCAGGGTGAGGAGTCAAAGGGAAATGCCGCCGAAGACTTCGCCCTGCAGCTTGCCGGTCTCGCTGATATCTATGTGAATGACGCCTTCGGGTCCTGGCAACCACATGCATCTACCTATAACATCACCCATCATCTGCCGTCATATGCAGGGTTTCTCATGCAGCAAGAGATCATGAACCTCTCCCGCGTACTCACCCCTGATCGGCCCTTTCTCGCTGTTGTCGCCGGCTCGAAATACGATACCAAGATTCGACCGCTTTCTGCGATCTACGAGAAAGTCGACCGGCTTATTCTCGGGGGCGTCATCTACAATACGTACCTCTGCGCGAAATATCAGGTGCATATCAAGGGTGTGCTTGATGAAGACATCCGGCTTGCACGGGAACTGGTTGACAAGGACGGGGAGCAGAAAAAAATCATAGAACTGCCCCATCTCGTGGAGTCGGACATCCCGGACAGCAGGGTTGAAGGAAAGTTTCGGACCATCTCCCTCAAGGACTTTGCACCGGGAAGCTCCTACGGATATATCCTCGATATTGACCCCGCATCGTTTGAGGACAGTGCCGTTGCAGGTGCCATTGCCACGGCTAAGACCATCTTCGTCAACGCTGTCATGGGGTTTACTCCTCACTTCACGGCAGGTTCTCAGGCGCTCGATCATACCATAGACCGGAATGCATCGGCCATGAAAATGTATGGGGGAGGAGATACCCTCCAGGAATTCAAAGACCTCTGCCCCGGGCTATATCTGTCGGTTATGGACAATGCCAATTACTATTTCTTCACCGGAGGGGGAACCGTTCTGACTGCTATTGAACAGGGAAGTCCTTACGGCCTGAAGCCGGTTCAGGCATTGATCGAAAAAAACAAGCCCTAAAGCACTGTTTTCTCCGATTCATGGACTGCGGCCTCGCTTTCTCATTGCACTCTTGTCCTGCCATTCCCTATGATAGGTGCCGAGTCATAGCGATAGCAATGATTTTCTTTACGTCGTGCTATTGCCGGACGAGAAGTTCGAAGAACAAGCCCTGATTTTTTGTGCCGGAGTCAATATAACGCGCTTTATGCCGATCACCAGAGGACTCCACGGACTGAGCTCCAACCCCATCATACGAGGCCTGCAGCGGGTAAAGCACGGTGTAAGCAGTCTGGCAATCTCGAAAGGGGCTGTCCCCCGGGCTATCCGCGGAAATGGCTGCGCAGGGATAAAACCTGCAACCGATACCTGGTACTCGGAGCTTTTGCGTATCGAAAAAGCCTCCGGTTCACTAGTCGATGAGATCATTCCCTTCGCCGTTTTAAGCCTCGTGGAAAAGATCATCACGGGATGCTGCCTGCATGATGTCCTGCCTGACCATCTGCCCGGGCCGGAGGAGCGGCAACAGTTTCTTGAGTCTCTCTGTCCTGTCTAAGGGAACGTGTCCATCTTTGTGGCTGGTTCCTCAGCGCTATTTTTTCGGCAGACTATTGTTCTTTCTCTTATTTTTTCGTAAGATATACTAGGGGGTTTTCCTCAGACGATGAGACGTAAGCACAAAAGAATATCCCTAAAGGGTGATGCCATCCGTGTCGAGACCATAACCGAAACACATGCCGAGATTGCGGACCTTGGCATGAACGGCATTGGTATCAAAGCATCGAAGCGGCTTATACCCGGCAGCAAGTGTATGGTCACGATCGGAAGCAATGGTTCGCTCATGATCGTCCGCGGCATATCAGTGTGGGAGCGATTTGCAGGATGGTCCATCACCCCGCGGGGCCATCGAGACCCGCTTTATTCTGCAGGCATTCAATTTGAGGAATCACGCGGGGATCTCATGAAGAAGACCTGCGGCAGCGAGAGCGGCAAGACGCGGGCGGTCCGCGTATCCGCCCCGGCATTATCGGCGCTGCTGAGCTTCACCGAATCACTCACGCTCTTGAACCTCAGTTACGGCGGTCTCCTTGCCGAGTCATGGAATCCGATAGCGTCCGGCACGGAATGCACTGCCCGGCTGTTCCTCCCTGACCAAGCTGAGCCAGTAAAGTGCATGACAAAGGTCACGTCCTGCAAAACCGTACTGCACGGGACAGAAAGAAAATACCACATCGGTTTTGAGTTCATAGATATTACCCCGGAGCAGGCAGAACGCATTAAGAGTTTCATCAGGGTCCGCTCGGCTATATAGCAGCATATCTTTGTTTTTTGTCTTTTCACGTTTTCCCTATTCCCCGAAAGGATAGCTATGCCCCCGACATCATAATGAATAAAACTTGTTTCAAGGAACTTCCGACATCTTTTTATCTCGAAACCCGGCAGGTCGACCGCTGATCATCCCACGCCGTTGCATCCTCCGCGATCATCCTGAGTTTAAAGTCATCAGCGACAAATACCGCCATGCATTTGCCCTTGCCGATTGCCTGCCAATTTCCCCACATTTTACGTATTTCGTATTATCGATTCTACGCACTGATGTTTCGTATCTGCTTGATATTATTATTTATTATTCAGTGTTTTCACTCCTTGTGTTATATTCTATCCAATAAAACCAATAAACCGGAAGTTCCTGTGGTAATTGATGGGGCGCGAGATGCATTAACTGTCCCCGCCCATTATAGAAAAAGAGAAGGCAACGGGCAGTCACCTGTGAAAGGAAAAAATAGAGATGAAAGAATCTTTAATCCCCGGCATTGAACATGAGTTCAGCATTCGGATAGCAAAGTCAAAAACAGTTCCGGACCTTTACCCTGAGTCTGCTGAGTTTCAGGCCATGCCCGAAGTCTTTGCCACCGGATATATGGTCGGGTTCATTGAATGGTCCTGCATTCAGGCGATCAACTCTCACATTGGCTGGCCAGCGGAGCAGACCGTCGGTACGCATATCGATGTCAGTCATATAGCAGCGACTCCACCGGGCGTAACCGTAACGGCGAAAGTAAAGCTGCTGGAAGTTGACAGGCGCAGATTGCTGTTCGAAGTCGAGGTTTATGACAATGCTGCTCTAGTTTCGCACGGAAAACACGAGCGGTTCATTATCGATAAAGCTAAATTTGACGCAAGAATGCGTGAGAAGATGCAAAAGAACGCCTAACTCCTGCCGAGCAGTCAAGGCCTGCAACGCAACATGGTAAGGGCTTAGGGCTCATCAGCCCTGCTGGTAGATGAGTCAGTTCGACAGCCATAACCTATTGTAATTGCTTTCTCCTGATCGTGTAACGCCTTAATGACTTTTTTTCTGCATAACTCAACCACATCGAGGCTACCAGAACAAACTCGCGATACATTCTTGAACCCTCCATCTTTCCTTTTGTTTATAGAGCTTGTAGTTCCTGTTGAATCGAACATGAAATACTCGCGAAATCCCTTCACACTACGCGCCGACAGTGCTCTACTGCGAAGTTACTGAACTCTTCTAAAAAGAAATAAATGGACAGAAGATCTGACAATTAAAACTTGACAAATATGTCATTCAGGAGTATCCATTAAGTGAGGGGTAAATCAATGCGAGAGATTTTTGAACGGGGGTTCTTCTTATATCCGCAATCTATTCATATGAAGTTCTGGGGATTTGATTGTTCGCCGCCCTCCACTTTCTTTCTTAACACCTGGTCTTAAACTCAGAGTAACGTAATCCGCGGCAAAGCCAACACCTCCGCGAGACGGGGGTGAAAAGGTGAGGACAAACATAGGTGACAACGATGTCAACCCTGTGAGAATCATTAACTGCAACCTCTCGATAAAACCTAAGGGCCGAGCCCTCTGTCATAGGGGATGGAAGAATTTGCGATACCAGCATTACTTGTGCAGATGCATACGGAAAAAGTGCATACGGAACGGCTCCTGTGACGATGCCGAAGAGCTGGATACGATCAATACTGAGCAATCACTTGATCGCCTACGAGGTTGTTCCGTCGATCGAGACAACAGGGCTAGAACAGCACGAAATGCCATTACGAGGCACAAGAGCATTGAGAATTTAAAGAATGATAAACCGAGGGATAGCCTTCTTGTTGGGAAGGAGAAGGCAAATGGTCATCAAATGTTCTTTCGTCGTCATACTATGTTCGGTTCTGTTGATCGTTGCAAATGCCATACCGGCTGCCATGACTATTGAAGAGGCACTCAAAAAGCACACTGACGAATTGATGGCGATACCGGGAGTTGTAGGTGTCGGTCAAGGCCTTTGTGATCGGGCTCCCTGCATCAAAGTACTGGTCACCGAAAAAACCCCTGAGATCGAGAGAAGTATTCCCGAAAGCCTTGACGGATACAGTGTGGAAATTACGGTTTCAGGAAGGATTGAGGCAGAACCGAAAAATTCGCGTTGAGGAGAAACAGACTAGGTCCCGAGAGCAGTTTTTAGAAAACCCCTTTTGCCGGAAAGGAGGTGATGCTCAAAGTTGTACCGGTCAGGAATAGTTTCTCATATGTTTAGTCCAAGAAAGGAGGCCGCTATGAAAAGTAAAGTGCTTATAATCTTAATAGTGTGGATCACGGGCGTCGCATTGTCTTTATCTCTAGGAGTATCAACTGCCGATGCAATGGACAGAATTGTGCTGAGCAAAGAAGCGTTATCTCAGGCCGTCACGGTCCAGGCCCAACACGAGAAGGAGCTGATTAGCCGCCCAGGTGTGAAGGGAGTTGGCATTGGAGCAAAGGATGGACAGGCCGGGATTCTGATTCTGGTGGATCAGCAAAGCCGAGAGTTTGAGATGCCGACCACCGTGGGAGATATGCCTGTTATCGTTAAGGAAGTTGGCCGAATTGTTGCCGAGCAGGTAATGGATCTTGGACAATCTGCTGGCAATGATATACTTTGTGGTGGACCCGGCCCTTGCACTGGTGGAACATGCAATTTCTGTGACGTCGGGACCGCAGGGTTCAAGGTGTGTGACAATACTGCGCCGAATGTGGGAGGTTTCATCACGAACAACCATGTTGCCGTATCAGGTTGCCCGGGTAAATGCCCGAATAATGCTCCGATAGGCACCAATCTCTTTCATCCCGGTCTTGTTGACAATGTGCCCGTTTGTACCACTACAGGTGCAACCAATGTCGGCACTCTGAACCGCTTCGTTACCATGGTCTTGGATGGCAGCACTCAGAATGATGTCGATGCAGCTTTTGTCCAAAGCACCGATGCACTCGTCTCAGAAAACATCGACGGAATAGGAGCCCAAAACAACACAACGTATAATACTGTGGCCTTGGGTGACCCTGTATGCAAGAGCGGACGTACCACGGGTGTGACTTGTGGAACGATAACCGGTATCAATCTCACGATCGACGTGGGGTATGACCAGGCCGGTGATCCATCACCGGGATTATGTGGTACAGGAGCGGGTCGATTTAGAAACATTATCATGTATTCACCTACTCCTCCTGACACCGATATGAGCCAGGGAGGCGACTCAGGGGCTCCCGTTATTCTGAATGATGGGACCAATCGGGCTGTGGCTCTTCATTTTGCTGGAGTCTCCGGCGGTGCGGACGGCTATGGCATCCCTATTGACACAGTACTGACACAGCTCAATGTCTCTTTGTGCAGTGATATCCCGGAGCCGCCGATTGCTGACGCAGACGGACCTTACAATGGGGAATGCCAGGGTACTGTGACTACAATTCAGCTCGACGGCACCGGTTCCAGCGATCCCGATGGTGATGCATTGACGTACTCTTGGAGTACCGATTGCCCAGGGGGGGCGTTTGACGATACAGCCAGTGCTACATCAAAGCTTAACATCGCAACATCACCCGGGTGCGGCCTAAATTGCAGCGTCACCCTCACGGTGGCTGATCCTTCAGGGAATCTGGATTCTGACATGTCTTCTGTTACTATAAGCGATTCGTTACCACCGGTGATTACCTGTCCACCAGACATAACTATCGAATGCAATACGTCAACTGACCCTGGAAATACGGGCTCTGCAACAGCTACAGATGCTTGTAGCCCAAGCGTGGTGCCAACCTACTCCGACAGCGCTACTTCTGGTGCGTGTCCTCAACAATCTACGATTACCCGAACCTGGACAGCCGTCGATAACTGTGGAAATTTGAGCAGTTGTGTACAGAACATCCAGGTGGTTGACACTACACCGCCCGCAATACAAAGCGTTACGGCCGAACCGAACATGCTTTGGTCGCCAAATCATAAGATGGTACAGATTGAAGTGTCAGCAACTGCCACAGATAATTGCGACAGCACGCCATCCTGTTCCATCACGGGGGTGAGCAGCAATGAACCGGTAAATGGTCTCGGTGACGGCGACACGTCTCCCGACTGGATGATCACCGGCGATCTCGCGGTGGATCTGAGGGCTGAGCGCTCTGGCACAGGCGACGGGAGGATCTACACGCTGACCGTCACGTGCACTGATGCGTGTGGTAATAGTTCAGCCGAAAGTACGACCGTTGCTGTGCCTCATGACAAAAAGAAGAAATAGGCTATTGGAAATCACAGGTGATGTATATTGAGGCAGGGGCAAAATAGCCCCTGTTTTTTTTCTGAAGCGTGTCATTGTGTCATATTTATGGAACGCGCGTTTCTTCGATGGAGTCGAGAGGGCGACCTCTGGCATGAACGTGCACGGGGAGGCGGTTCCTGCTTCCTCTTCCACCTGCCTGCCTATCAGGAACAGTAGTAGAGACGCGGACAGGGACCAGTCTATTTCATCGGACACGAAAAAAGCCGCCGTAAAAAAAAAGACTGCCCGAAGGGCAGTCTTGACAGACCTTCTGCAGGACAGAAGTTATTTTTTCTTATGCGTTGCGCAAAAAGCCGACTTTCCTACAGCAGTCTTCTTACATTTTGTGCCCTGCTTTGTCTTACCCGCACACATTGCCTTCTTCGCCGTTGCCATGTACACCTCCTTCTGTAGAATGTAATCTCACTATAGCACACCATGAATTTATTGCAACTTCACTGCCGTCCGCTGTCACCCGCTGCACCTTGGTGGGCTCATCGTATTCTCCCTTAGCGTCCTGCGTGGTAGAATACGGAAACAGCGCAGGCAGCCGCGTGGCGCGAAGCCGGAAACAGGAGGAACGAGACGATGAGCGACAAAAATGCATTTTCCTGCGGACTCTGTAGTAATGTCTGGCAAAAGACCGGGACAACGAATTGCTGGAGTGCTGATCCTGCCAGGAAGCCTGAAAAGCCCGGCTATTGCCCCACCCTTGAGCACGAGGACGTCATCCGGGAATCCTTTGACCTTTATCGCGGCAATACCGAAGACGCAAAGATGGCGCGGATAGCCACGAAGGTGGAGGGGCTTTGTTATCAGCCGGTCCCTGGAAGCGATGCCGTACATGCTCGCTGGACGCGCGTCGAGGACACGGTCGCTTTTGCCAGGCTGATGGGATACCGGAAGATTGGCATGGCCACCTGCATCGGTCTTCTAGACGAAACGAACCGGCTTGCCGCTATTCTCAAGGCCCAGGGATTTGAACCAGTCAGCGTCTGCTGCAAGACCGGCAGCATAGACAAGCTCGAACTGGGACTGCAGGAGAAGAACAAGGTACGGCCTAATACCTTTGAACCGGCGTGCAACCCCGTTGCACAGGCGCAGCTCCTGAACCGTGCCGGAACGGATATGAACATCATCGTCGGCCTCTGTGTCGGTCATGACATGCTCTTTTCGAAATACTCGGACGCCCCAGTCACAACGCTCGTAGTCAAGGACAGGGTCACCGGTCACAACCCGGTCAGTGTGCTGTACGGGCAGAATTTCTACTATAAGAGGCTCCAGAGTCAGCCGATTGATGTGGGAGATGACGGGGACTGATATCGGTGACGTTGCAGACGCCCATACCCCAACAGGAGATTGCCGCAAGACTGGCGAGCCTGAAGACCAGGCTTGCTGCTGACAATCTTGACGGCGCGCTCTTCAACTATGCTGTGGATGTCTATTATTTCAGCGGCACAAGACAGAACTCTGTACTCTGGATACCTACTGCGGGAGCACCGGTCCTTATGGTAAGAAAAAGCTTCAGTCGTGCGCAGGAGGAAAGCCTCATAGAGGATGTACGGCCCTTCCCTGCAAGCAGGGATCTGCGGTCAGTCATCGGCAGGACAGCCGGGAAGATCGGTCTTACCTTCGATGTGCTGCCGGTACAACATTACCATTTCTACCGAGGAATTCTCTTGGACAGAGAGTTCCTTGACATCTCCTCCATCAACCGTGATCTGCGCTCCATAAAGTCAGCCTGGGAGCTGGATCAGATGCGGATCAGTGGCAGGCTGCTGGCAGATGCCTTCAGCCGTATCCCGGCATTGCTCAGGCCCGGCATGCGTGAGATCGACCTTGCAGCGGAATTCGAACACCAGTTGAGGAGAGCGGGCATCGGAGGGTATCTGCGCATCCGGGGATTCAACCAGGAGATAACAGGGATTGCAGTCTCAGGAAGTAATGCCGCCCTTCCGGGCTGCTTTGACGGCAGGGTAACCGGAAAGGGACATTGGACTGCTGCCCCCTACGGCCCATCCATGGAGAGGATCGGCGCGGCAGAGCCGATCCTCGTGGATTACGGTGGCTTTTATAATGGGTATATTGTGGATATGACGCGGGTCTTCTGCTTCGAAAGACTTGATCTCCGGCTTGAGCAGGCATTCCAGTCAGCTCTTGCCATTCAGGACTGGGTCAGGGAAAACCTCGTCCCCGGAAGTATTTGTGAGGATCTGTATGACGGCGCCTGCAGAATGGCTGCAGAGGCCGGGCTTGCGGACAATTTCATGGGCTATCCGGGAGAACCGGCGAAGTTCGTTGGTCATGGCGTGGGTCTTGAGCTGGACGAACTGCCGGTTCTGTCACCCCGCTTCAGGACACCGCTCCGGAAAGGCAATGTGATCGCTGTCGAGCCGACATTCCTTTTCCCTGAAAAGGGCGCCGTGGGCATCGAAAACACCTTCGCCGTCAGGGAAAACAGCTGCGAAAAGCTGACTGATGCGCCAGATGAAATTGTATATCTCTAAGGGGACCACCTTTTTATTGAGATGTAGTAGCGTATGGCGAAAACAATATCCCTCTCTCCGGGCCTGTGGCCGGAGAGGAGTTTAATATGGTGCAGTCGGTGGCGGGAAAAACACTGGCACTTCGGCGCCGTCATGCATTCAGATGTTTGATCATTAACACCAGGTCTGTTTCTTTGCCTTCGAGATCCATGATAAACCCTTTCAGTACGGCCTCCTGTTTAAAACCAAGTTTCTGACAGAGGAGAAATGCCTCCTGCAGCTCAGGGGATATTTCGAGGCTTATCTGTTCAAGCCCCAGCTCTTGAGCGATATGTATGACATCCTGTGTTAGCCGTGTCCCCAAGCCCTTGACACGGTAATTGACATCTGTAGTGATCCTGATCTCGCCCTGATGCTTTGTCCAACCGATGGGGCTGAAGTGAAGCGTAGCGTCCCCGACTATCCTATCGTCATGCGTGGCAACAATAGGCAGGACATTGTCATAGTCGAGATTCCAGATCCAGTTTTCTATTACCATGGGGTCGGAAACATCCTCTTTCAGGCAAACTCTGTCTTTCAGCGGAAGATTTCTGAAAAATTCGGCAAGGCTTTTTCCGTCATCCTTGCGAAGTGGCCTGAACATGACCTCACTCCCATCATCAAGGAGAACCTTCTTGGGATAGTTCTTGATCAGCAGCTCCACAAGCTTATCCAACGCAGTCTCCATAGGACATAACGTCCTCAGACGGTAACCACTCGTCGATGATCCGCTTTAGAAGTACCATGCCCGTTCTACAATCATCGCAAATCCCATTCCACCTCCGACGCACAGCGCGGCAAGACCCGTCTTGGCATTTCGCTTCTGCATCTCATACAGAAGCGTGACCAATACCCGTGAACCGCTGCACCCTATCGGATGTCCCAATGCAATGGCACCGCCGTTGACATTCACCTTTTCAGGGTCGATATTGAGCGCTGTCAGACAGGCGATAGCCTGTGCTGCAAAGGCTTCGTTCAGCTCCACCAGATCTACCTCTTTCCCCAGTTCAGTCTTAACCTTGGCAATAGCGCTCTGGACAGCTAAGATAGGGCCTATTCCCATGAGTTCGGGCTCACAACCCCTTGCATCGTACGACACTATGTTAGCCAGCGGCTTTATTCCGAGCTTATACGCCTTATCGGCTGACATCACCAGCAGGGCAGCAGCGCCGTCATTTACCCCGGAGGAGTTGCCGGCAGTTATCGTCCCTTTCTTGTCAAAAACGGGTTTCAGCTTCGCCAGCTTTTCCAGGGTCGTGCCAAACTTGGGATACTCGTCTGTATCAAGAATAATCGGGGCACCCTTCTTCTGGGGTACCGAAACGGCTATGATCTCGTCCTTGAACCGTCCTGATGTAATCGCCTTTTCCGCTTTTGCCTGGCTCATGGCAGAATACGCGTCCAGGACTTCACGGCTGAGATTGAATTTCTTCGCAACGTTCTCGGCAGTAACACCCATATGCGTATCACTGAATGAACACCACAGTCCGTCGTTGATCATGACATCAATCATCTGGCTGTGTCCCATCCGTTGACCCCACCGTGAATGGGTCAGAACATACGGGGCCTGGCTCATATTCTCCATGCCCCCGGCCACTACGATCTCAGCATCACCAGCCTTTATCTTCTGAGCAGCCATAATAACCGCCTCCAAGCCTGAGCCGCAGACTGCATTCACGGTCACCGCTGGAATGTATTGTGAAATCCCACCATTTATTGCTGCCTGGCGGGCAGGGTTCTGTCCAAGCCCGGCCTGAAGCACATTCCCCATTACTACGAGATCAACCTTGTCGGCAGGTATTCTCGCCCTCGTGAGAACCTCCTTAATGACAATCCCGCCAAGGTCAACAGCCGGTATTTCCTTTAATGTCCCGCCGAAACTGCCTATGGGAGTGCGAACAGCGCTTGCAATTACCACGTCACGCATGGCGCCGCCGTAATGATCCCTCAGCTTTAAGGGGGGTTAATTCCTTAACCATAATTGCAATGTCTGCATAGTTCTGATTGATATCCTTGACATAGTTCTTCAGTACTGCTACGGATTCAAAACCAGAACTTTCAAAGGCCTTGATGGCATCTTCCCTGGCGGTTACGATCCTTGCAACCAGTTTTTTGAGTCCGCCAGCAACAGCAATACGGCACATCTCATCAGAAAGGATACCCCCCAGCCCACGGCCCTGGAAGCCGCAATCTATCACTACCCGGACCTCGCCGACATGGCGTCCCCACCCAAACGTCTTGCGGTGCAGGGTCGCGTTAGCCACAATCTTTCCTTCGTATTCCGCGATAATCGGAAGGACCTTTTCATAATTCAGCTCACGCATCCATGCCGTGATTATCTTTCTGTTGAGCACGTCGTTTCTCAGAAACTGCCTGGTAGCTTCAGAAAGTGAGTTGAAGAACAAGTAAACACCGTGCTCATCATCTCTCGTCATCGGCCGCAGGGTTACGAAGGCCCCGTCTTTAAGTCTTACTTTTTTAGGATACTCTTCCAACATCTTCAATATTCCTGGGTATTACGCATGATTATTCCATCAAAAGGTCATCCGTTTCCGGTATAAAACAAGTGCTTAACTAAAAGCTATCAAGGTGAGACGTTCTTGTCAACATGACATTAAATGTAGCAAGTACTCATGAAACCATAATTTTAGTATGGTGCAGACGAATACCGTATTCTTGCGATGAGCGTATACTGAAAAAAAAAGGAAAATGCCTTAACTCTCTCTGTGGTTAGGGCAGATTCTTTTGTTTCCGATATTCACAAACCTGCAAATTTTCATAAGCAGGGCGCTCCCAAGAGTCGGCAGTTATCTGACGCGCTCAACGATCATGGCGATACCCTGTCCTCCGCCGATGCAGAGGGAAGCGAGACCCAGGTTCACATTCCTTCGTACCATCTCATAAAGGAGTGTAACAAGGATCCTTGTTCCGCTCGCGCCGACCGGATGCCCGAGTGCAATAGCACCGCCCAGGACATTCACTTTATCCATGTTCCATCCCATTTCTCGGTGAACCTGGATTGACTGAGATGCAAACGCCTCATTGATCTCTATAAGATCGAGGTCCTTTACAGTACACCTGGCCTTGTGAATAAGCTGCTTGCAGGCGTTGATAGGACCGAGCCCCATAAATGCGGGGTCCAGCGCTGCAGATGAAGCACCTTTAATTTTGAAAGCCCAGCCAGGGGCAAACTCCTTCATCTTTTCTTTCGACACGACCAGCACGGCAGCTGCACCATCGTTGATACCCGAAGCATTCCCTGCGGTGACCGTCCCCTCGCTCTTGAATGCCGGCTGAAGTTTTGCAAGACTCTCGACGGTAGTCCCGAATCGGGGATGCTCGTCGGTGTCAAAAACCTTGTCTTCTCCTTTTTGCTGTTTTAACTTCAGGGGGACAATCTCTTCCGTGAACTTCCCTTCCTTGATGGACTGCTCTGTTTTCTTCTGAGAGGATGCAGCAAAGGCATCCTGCTCTTCCCGGGTAATCCCGTACTTTTCTGCTACATTCTCGGCGGTCTGACCCATATGACATTCATAAAACATGTCCCACAGGGCATCGTTGACGAGTGTGTCTATCATCTCGGCGTTTCCGAGGCGCTGACCCCACCGGGCTGACTTCACAACATAGGGTGCACTGGTCATATGCTCCATCCCTCCAGCAATAATGGCATTCGCTTCACCCGACGCGATTGCCTGACCTGCCAGTCCAACGGACTTCAACCCCGAGCCGCATACCTTATTCACCGTAAATGCAGGGATATTCTCTGGAAGGCCCGCCATAATGGCCGCCTGCCGCGCAGGGTTCTGTCCTAATCCTGCCTGGAGGACATTGCCCATAATGACTTCATCAACTTCGGTGCCTTTTATTGACGTTCTTCTGATGACCTCTTTGATAACTGCGGATCCGAGGTCAATGGTGTTCAGCGAGGCCAGTGACCCATTGAACCTCCCGATGGCTGTCCTTACGCCACCCACGATATACGCATCCATAGCTCCTCCTCAAGTAAGGGGGCCTCCTGGAAATTAAGCCCCGAGCACATCCTGCTATAACACAAAGGATCAGATCCTCATCCCGCCGTCTATTTCCATGATTCTCCCGGTGAAAAAATCATTTCGGATGATGAACTGAACTGCCTGCGAAATTTCTTCCATCTCGCCCAATCTCCCGATCGGGATATTCTGAACAACTTTTTCGAGAACGTCGGGTCTGATCTTAGCAACCATTTCGGTATTAATATAGCCGGGTGCGATGGCTCCCACCCGTATGCCGAACTTCGAAAGCTCCTTGGCCCACGTCACGGTCATTGAATCAACCGCTGCTTTCGTCGCCGAATAATTGGTCTGTCCGAGGTTGCCAGCACGGCTAATGGATGAGATATTGATTATCACGCCCTTAATCTTGTTCTTGACCATCTGGTAAGCAGCTTCCCGTGCACAGAGGAATACGCCAGTCAGATTGACATTGATCACCTTTTCCCAGTTTGCAAACGGGAATTTCGTAATCTCATCTCCCTTCTGCTTGATAAAAAGGGCATCGGCAGTGATCCCCGCATTGTTAATCAACACGTCAGGCGCACCGTTTGCCGAGACATAGCTTTCAAAGAAAGCCTCAACACTCTTCTCGTTGCTTACATCGACAACCTGACCCGAAATATCGGCCTCATGCTTGAGCGCGTCGAGGTTCTCCTGAATCACATCCACCACAAAAGCTTTAGCTCCCAGACGCTTTAAATCTACAGAAAATTTCTTTCCCATGCCTCGAGCGCCGCCTGTTATGATTATATTCTTACCGCTGAATTCCATAATACTACCTCCCCCTTCTACATTTCTGGATTGGAACGTTTTGGCCGGGCTTCTAATTCGTCTTGTGCAGCCCTTTATCCTTAGGGCTATGCTTCCTGTCAGGTGCTGTCTGTCCGCTCTTATCGGTCCTCATATTCTTCAGATCACGAGAGGGCTTGACATGACCTTCGCCGTCCCGCTCGTGAAGCCACGTGGCAATAGTTGGCGCAAGTTCCTTCTGGGATTTGGACCCGACGAAGACACCAATGTGCCCGCCCTTGAATTCGTAAAGGGTCTTGTCCGTTGTGCCGACAGCATCATTGAGCGGCCGTGTCGCTGCGGGCGGCACCAGATGGTCTGCAGACGCGTAGATATTCAGCAGCGGCATCGTTATGTTCTTCAGATCAACCAGACGATCGCCTATCCTTAGTTCCCCCTTGATGAGCTTGTTGTCCTGATAACAATCCTTGATGAACTGCCTGAGGCATTCTCCTGCCTGTCCCGGGCTGTCGAATATCCATTTTTCCATACGAAGGAAATTGAGGAGCTTTTCCCTGTCTTCTATCACATCGAGCATGTCCACATACTTTCTGACATTGAGGGTAAAGGGCATCAGCATGAGGAAGCCGGAGTTCAGGAAATCCCCCGGGATGATCCGATAGGCATCGACAAGCGCATCAACATTCATGTTCTTTGCCCAGCTGAACAGCAGGCCGTCATTCGTCGAAAAATCAAAGGGCGCAACCAGCGTAACAAGATTCTTCACCTTCTCAGGGTAGAGTGCAGAATAAATTCCGCAAAAAGTCCCGCCCTGGCAAATGCCCATAAGATTTATCTTGTCTTTTCCTGCCCTCTTTATAATAACATCGACGCAGTTGTCCAGATATCCCGTGATGTAATCGTCGAGCGTGAGATACATATCCGACTTTCTCGGGTATCCCCAATCAATGATATAGAGGTCCATACCGCGCTTCAGAAGATTCCTTACGATGCTCCTGTCGGGCTGGATATCGAGCATATACTGCCGGTTTACGAGGGCGTAGACGATCAGCACCGGCACTCCGCAGGTGACCTCGCCTTCCTGTGTATAGTGATAGAGCTTAAGCTTGTCTTCTTCGTAGATGAGTTCCTTTGGTGCAGTCCCTACGTCTATCTCATCTATTCCGACAAGGTTTTCTGTACCCTTGATGAGTTTGGTGTTGACTTCGCCAAGTTCCTTGATAAATTTCTTTGCGTCGAAAGTCTCCAATGCCGATTTCATGCGCGTGCCTCCCCGACCTGTTTTTCGAGGTTTTTCACTTTCTTCTTCAGGTCGTAGATCGTCTTGTAGAGATCATCCATTTCCGAACGGAGTGCGATAGGAAAATCGTAGAGATAGAGTTCCATTAACTTAAAGAAGTGCTGTCGCACATTCAGAGACGCTTCAAGCAATTGCCCCTGCCTCTTCGAGAATTCTTCTGTCTGGAAGAGCGCGTAGTACGCCTTCTCACTCACGTCAAGCCAGAGGTCGAAGAATTCAGCGAATTTCTTGAGTTTCTCCCCCTTGCCGACCTTGTCCGCAACCGTCGCGATTACCTTTTCGAACGCCCCGATGCCCGTGATGTACATCATGTGCTCGTATTCGGTCTTTCTCGCGAGATACACGGAAAGATCGTCGAGACTCCTGAGGAGAAGTTCGATCTTCTCCCTGTCCTTCCCCACAGCCGGGACATGAAATGCCCTCCCAACCGTACTGTCAAAGGCGCTGAATAACGTATGGAATATCTTCATGAACTCTTCGGGGTGGCCCTCCAACACGTTGGGAAAAGACTTGAGCGTCGCTCCATAGGCGTCCATCCAGGGTCTCGTAAAGCCCTGAGACGACCCTGCAAGGGTTTCAAGGAGCTTTGAGGCCTGCTCGCTGATCCTCGACGTTGTGTCGGGAGCAAAACCGAAGATATGGTTTAGCATCTCCTGGTATTTTGCCGGATCAGCCAGCTCCTTGTAGGAATCGGGACTTGCAGCCCTTTCCTGTATTGCTTTAAAGAGAGGGAGCCATATTTCATAGAGCTTCAGGTAGGCATGGGATCCGGCAAGAGTTTTGGAAAGGGTCTCCCGCAGAAGGTTTATGTCGGTTGTTTCTGCGCCCTTCAAAGCATTTAATACCGACGTAGTCCAGGAGGTATAAAGATCTTGGAATCCGCCAACGAACGGCATCCCTGCTCCATTCCCCCCGAAACCTTGGAGAGCCTGCTGGAATTTCTTTGTCATCTCGGTCAGGTTGCCAAAAACCTGCTCCTGCGACTTGCGCCAGGCATCAAAATAATTCTGGGTACGTTCCATGAAATATCTCCTCTCCGCGGTGGTCTTATGACTTCTGCCCGGCCTGCTTGAACAGCTCCGTCATTTTCTTTACGATCTCCCTGCTCATCTCCATCTGCTTCTCGACCGTGCTCTTCCACGTCTCCTGCATCTTTTCAATCTCCTGGGCAAAACTCTTCGAAGAATTTATCGTTGTTGTCAACCATGAATTGTAAAGGGTGATCATCTCTTTTGCAGGACCTTCCTGGGAACCGCCCATGGATGCAAGGGATTCCTGGAACTTCCTTGTCACCTCACTCCAGTTCTCCATCATGCCTTTCTGAGATTCTGACCATTTCTCCATAATATCCTTCTGAGACTTCATCCATACGTCAAAATATTCCATCATCTTTTCCATACTCTTCACCTCAACCGTTTATAGAATAATATAATCAGTAAAATACTGATCTGAAGCCGTGACAATCAGGAGCAGTCTACTCCGTACTCAGTTTTAAAGATCTGAAGAGCTCAAAGAAATTTCTTGCAATTTCCTTGTTTACTTCCAGCTGTTTGTCGATGCTTTTATGCCAAAGGTTCTGTGCGGCCTCGCCGCCCTCGGTAAAAAGATTGAACTGCAGTTCACGTATCGTATCTCTCAGAAATTTGTTTTCTTCCTTCAGGCTCTTGTTATCTTTGAGGACTTGATCGTGCCGAGACCTCGGCACGAAACCGAGAATGATATAAAAGTCGGCCATCCGTTCGTACGTTTCGAGGACATTCGGAAACAGGCTGTTTTTTTCCGCGTACATCATCCAATACTTTCTTGCCGCATCTATCCCTTCCTGCTGCATCTTCAGGAGGAAATCGAAAAATCCCATTTTGAAGAGAGGATTGGCAAAAAGGTCATTCATTCTTGTGTCACAGTCGTCGTTAAACATAGCTTCTCCTTTTTATTATGAGCAGTCTGGTTGTCACTTTTGTACGTGTCAATCGTGCTGTTTGATCCCGTGACCTTTTGCCGCTTCTTCCTGTCCTGAATCTTCACCCGGCTCCGCCGGCTTTTGCGAAGTTGCCCCGGGCATATTCCATAATGCCCATGGATTCATCATCTTGGAGTAGAGATCGGCATCGGTCATGGAACCGACCTGTTTGAGCCAGGAACCGAGCATGCCAAAATAGTTCTTCAGATCCATGCCTGATGTTAGCATGAAAGGTAAAGCCCTGTTGAGGTCCCGGATATAAGATCGTATTATGAAGGCAACATTAATATCAGGATCGCCGAATTCGTCAAGATATTTTTTCAATTTCTCGTATTCTTCTTCATCCAGCCTCAACGTTATGGGTTTCAGCTTCATTGAACCTCCTGACATCTTGGATATACTACAAATGTAGTACATCTGTAGTACTTTTGTCAATTAAAAATTGTGATACGTATAACCTCCTGAATAATAACGTAAAAATGTTATGACTGAATGATCACTCTATGGAAAAATCTTGGCCAAACAGAAAAGGCGCCCGGAAATTACGCATGCTCTCCAGTCCACTTTATTACGATATTTCCTTGTAGGTCAAACTTGCAGGCAGGGACGAAAGGATCATGGTAGAAGATGAACCATGCCTCCTGAGCGAGATAAACTCTTTCGATATCTTCTTTCTGTTGAATCGAATCTAAAGGGAAATTATCATAGGCCATAACCCACAGAGGATTGAAGTGTGCGTGTGTTGGCAAAAGATCGCACGGATAGACTGCCGACTGTCCTTGTGATTCCATGGTCACTATCTGGTATCCCTTGGTATGTCCTCCTGTATGGATTACCCTGATACCTTTGACAACCTCGGACTCCCCGTTCACGAGTTCGAGATTCGGGGTCCCCTTGAGGAGTTCATTATTAATGGGCCAGTAGGTATTAATGGAGCGGATATTCGGACGCAGGACGTCTTCCCATTCTGTTGTCTGAATATAATGCTTTGCTCTGGGAAAAGTAAGGCAGAACGATCCGGATTCTTCCCGCATTACCACGCCGCCGGCGTGATCAAAATCGTAATGGGTCAGGATCACATGACTGATATCCTCTCTCGCTATGCCGAGGTCACGTAAGTCGGCAAGCAGGTTCCATTCTTCCTTCACCCTGAATATCTTCTTCTGCTTGTCTGTCAGCTTGTTTCCCAGCCCTGTTTCTATGATAACCAGTGACTCAGGGGTTTTGATTAGGAGCGGCCAGGCAACCATAGGAATGGTATTATCTTCGTCTACCGGATACTTCCGCGCCCATAAGGCTTTCGGAACTACACCGAACATTGCACCGCCATCCAGTGCGAACATGCCCCCATTGAGCCATATGAACTCAAAATCGCCGATAAAAAAACCTCTTCTCATATTTGTATACCCCACAGTTTCGATATAATTGCTTCAGGAAAACTTGCCCTATTAATTCTACCTTAATGACGCATCGCATCGGAAATCAAGAGATTGCAGAAGGCCTCAGCGGGCTTGCGGAAGATATCGTCTATCTCTGACAGAAGTCGACACCGCCTCCCCTGTCTTTCCGGGCGGCGATTCCTCACCAGTACCTACATCATGAGGAACAACAGGATCTCGACGGCGATGAGGACGATGATGATGACCTCAAGAAGTTCTGTCCTCTTGTTCGCTATCTCACGGTACAGCATGTCATAGACCCGCGACACGATGATGATTTTTCTTTCAATGCTCGTTTCCCATTCCTTGACCTTAAAAAGGGAAAGGGCGGAGGAGTAGATTCTCGCGTAGTAAACGTCCTCGGTCACCTTGAGGGAGTTATCGATCTTTTCGGTGATGCCGGTCAGGTCCATGACCGTGCGCATCGCTCGAGCAGCAAGCTTCTCATAGCGTTTGATCTTCCATATGGAAGGCGGGACTTCTGTCATGAGGCGTTCATTAATGCTGTTAAGCTCCCGGTCGACCATATCATCGTATACCCTCAGTTCTAGGAGCTGGGCATTGGCGAACTCAAGGAGGTCGGGGATATCCATACTTCCACTCGGTTCAAGCACGAAGGCCCTGTCCCAGCTCAGAACAACCAGGTCATGGTCAGAATAGGAAAAATTAACAGAGAGCAGTTGCTCCGTGGTCGCCCTTTTGGGAGGGATCTCTCCCTCCTCGTAAAGAAGGAGGCTGCCGACATCGAGCGTCCTCATAAGGTCATCCGCAGAAGCAGGAGGCGCTGAATGACGCCAGTAGTAGACGGTATAGTCCTCCGCCATCTTTTGCCGGTTAATGTTGTGGAGAGCATCCCCGAGGTCGCAGACAAGATGGTCGAGCTCCTGCAGAAAGTCCTCCTGTAACGGCTCGTCGATGATCCTTGCGAGCGCTTCAAATTCCATTATCTCCATCTCTTTTATCGGCAGCTCGAAAATGATGGTCAGCACTCCGTAATCATAGGCCTTGGCATAGGCATTGATGAGGTACTGTTTTCCGCTCAGGGTCTTTTCAAAGGACTTGAGCTTCAGGGAAAGCGGAGGGTTTGCAAATTCGAAGGCCTTGCTGAAGCGTTTCCTTTCGATGCTCTGGCGTTTGAACTCCCGCACCCGTTCTTCGACCTTTTTCAGGTCAATATCCCAGGCAACGTCATAGAGCCGGTAGATGAGAATACTGCCCGTAAGCGTTAATCCGTCATTTCCCATGGCCTGATTCTATCACACCTGAAGAGTAACCGGATAACAGGACTGATCAGACCCTTTTCGTGCCGGTCGAGCTTGCACACGCGCCGCAGCTGTTGCTTTGCTGTTGCGCTTTACCGTTTTTGTGACGTATGATATTTTTCATGTGCGGTACGATGTCACGGAATTCCTGAAAGGAGATGCCCGGCATGTATGTAGCTTCCAAGATGTTCCTCACAAAGGGGGTTGGCAAGAGCAAGGAGAAACTGGTCAGCTTCGAGCTTGCGCTCCGTGATGCAAAGCTCGCCCCGTTCAATATCGTCAGGGTTTCGAGCATCTTTCCTCCGCACTGCGAGATCATCACCATGAAAAAGGGGATAAAAGAACTGTCACCCGGACAAATCGTGCACGCCGTCCTTGCCGAGTCTGCCACCAATGAACGTCACCGCCTCATCGGTGCTTCCATCGGCATTGCAATCCCCAAGGACCGGAGCCATATCGGATATCTCTCTGAGCACCACAGTTTCGGCGACGACGATAAAACGACCGGAGACTATGCTGAGGACATCGCAGCACAGATGCTGGCAACCATACTCGGCGTAGAATTCGACGTGAATGAGAGCTACAACAAAAGGCTCGACCAGTGGAAGTTGAGCGACCAGATCGTCAAGACACGCAATGTGACACAGACCAGCGTAGGCACACAGAGTGTCTGGACAACGGTCGTGGCAGCAGCTGTCCTTATACCGTGAGCTCATCATGAGCAAGAGCGGTCACCTCAGGGGAAAACCTATCAGACCGAAGGAGATCGTCCGCGGCATCTCGGCTGCCGAGCTGATTGACGAGACCTTTCTGGCGTATAACGCCGGACGCCTTCGCGAGGCATGCCGCCTCTTTACACGCAAGATGCTCGAACCCGATGTTACGGTCGGGCTGAGCATCACGGGCGCCCTCACACCGGCCGGGCTCGGCATGTCATCCCTTATTCCCCTTATCGAGGCAGGTTTTATCGACTGGATCGTGAGCACCGGTGCAAACCTTTATCACGATACCCATTTTGCCCTGGGGCTCACCATGTACCCCGGAAGCCCCTTTCTCGATGACCGCAAGCTTCGGGAGGAAGGCGTTATCCGTATCTACGATATCCTGTTCGATTATGAAGTCCTTCTCTCGACGGACACCTTCTACCGCAAAATACTCTGCGAGGACGAGTTCAACAGAGAGATGTCGACGGCCGAGTTTCATCACCGGATCGGGAGGTATGTCAATGAGCTGGAATCCCTGCCCGGCGTTGGTAAAGTAAGTGTCCTTGCAGCGGCTTACCGGGCCGGCGTGCCCATATACACCTCATCCCCGGGAGACAGTTCCATAGGAATGAATGTTGCGCGACTTGCCCTGGACGGCTGCGGCCTCCGCCTCGATGTGGCCCGGGACGTAAATGAGACCGCCGCCATTGTTCTGCATGCGAAGGAAAGGGGCAAAAGCGCGCTCCTGATGCTGGGGGGCGGCTCACCGAAGAATTTTCTCCTTCAGACTGAGCCCCATATTCAGGAGATATTAGGGATAGAAGGGGCAGGCCATGATTACTATCTCCAGATCACTGATGCCCGTCCGGATACGGGCGGCCTTTCGGGCGCCACGCCCGGTGAAGCCGTGACCTGGGGCAAGGTCGATCCTGAACAGCTCCCCGACGCGGTCGTCTGTTATGCTGACTCTACCATCGTCCTACCGCTCCTCACGGCATACGCCGTTGCCTCGTGCGCACCCCGGCCCGCTTCCCGCCTGTATGACCGACTCGAACTGCTCTACCGAAATCTCCTCAAAAAGTATTCGGAAACTGAGAAAAACCCGTGACATCCTTTCGGTCGAATAATTTTCTGGGTCTTCCGGAGGCCTGGTCAGCGTTCGACCGATCTCGGGTAGTAATCCTTCCCGTACCCTATGAACAGACGACCAGCTTCGGGAAAGGTACAGCTTCAGGTCCGGCATCGGTGATAGATGCTTCGGCGCAGGTTGAGTTATATGACGAGGAGTTAGATACGGAAATCTACAAAGTGGCCGGAGGCATCGCCACGGCGGAAGCCCTTGACCTAGACGGAAAGGACTCCGCTGCCGTGGAATCGATAGAGAAAAAAGTGCATACGTTCATCGGGGAAGACAAGTTCGTGGTCTGCATCGGCGGAGAACATACGATTTCCATCGGCGCGGCCCGCGCCCATGCCGCGCATTATCCGGACATGTCTTTTCTTCAGCTCGATGCTCACTCAGACCTCAGGGACGAATACGAAGGGAACAGATACAGTCATGCCTGTGTCATGGCCCGGGTGTATGAGTTCAATAAGAATATCGTACAGGTCGGCATACGGAGTCAATGCAAGGAAGAAGCTGACTTCATCAAACTCAAGAAGATCAATACGTTTTACGCCGTTGCTCTCAGAAGCGGTCAATATGGCCCGGAGCCGGATGCCTGGCACGATGTGGTCATCGATGGTCTCAAGGAAAATGTCTACCTCTCTCTTGACTGCGATTTCTTTGATCCTGCGCTCATGCCGGCGGTAGGGACACCCGAACCGGGCGGGTTCGCTTGGGATGAAAGCATGTCGTTTCTGCGGCGCATCGCTGAAAAACGGCGTATCGTCGGCTTCGATGTAACAGAGCTGTCTCCCATAGAGGGACTCTTATATCCCCAGTTTGTCATAGCCAAGCTGATCTATAAGCTGATAGGGTACGTCTCTCGCTGCTGGTCGACGGCAACCTGAAGTCAGCGCACCGGGCATCAACAAGCCCTTTATGCTAACGCCGAAACGCCTTCTGCTATCCTCCTGTCAGGGAAAGCGACTGAAAAGATGGCTCCTCGCAGTTTCTTTTGTATCCACTGTCCGCGCCTGATTGAACATAAACGGGATGTTCGTTGATAATAGAATCATGAAAGCTTGCTGCTCGGTACTATGCTGAGCCTTTGCTCATAACGCGTCTCAAATGAACCGTCGTCATGATCGATATCTATAAGAAGCTCCCCGGAACCAACTGCGGCAGATGTGGTCTGCCGACCTGCATGGCCTTTGCGCTCAAGGTGAAGAACGCGCAGGCGCTAATCTCGGAATGTCCCTATGTTGCAGCCGAAGCGGCTGCCGAGCATCCCGAAAAAGGTCGAGGGCCTTTCAGCAGTTTTGATCAGGTTGCCGCTGCGCTGGAAAAAGAGGTTGTTGCGATGGATTTCCGGGAAGCTGCAGAGGCGACGGAATGCAGGTTTGGAGAAGTCGATGGCAAAGAATCCATAACTGTCAGGATGCTCAATCGCGAATACGTTTTCCGTAAAGAAGGCTTGTTTGAGAACGGTCTGCCCAGCAGGGACGTCTGGGCAAAGATTATCATCTACGATTACCTGCGCAGGAAAGGAGCGAGTTCGTTACGCGGAGAGTTGATCACCCTTGGCCACTTTCCTCATACCGCGTCGCATGTCAAGGCATTCCAGGCCAGCGCAGAAGGCAAGATCAGCAGCCGTTTCGGCTCAGACCTCGCGGGCCTGAAACAGCGCAGCTTGGAACTGGGCGGTAGGGAGACCGTCGGCCGGGTCAAGGCAGACGTCAGCTTTAGGTTTGACCTTCTGCCTCATATCCCCTGCTACCTTTCCTTCTGGCAGGCGGACGAGGAATTCGCCGCAGCCTGTAAGCTCCACTTCGACCGCAGCGCTTCGGATCACATCGATATAGAGTATCTCGCAGCTCTTGTCGAACGATTTGTGGAGGAACTGGCCAGAGATTGAGTTTCACGTTTATTTCATGAACGTCTGCCGGAGACTTCAGCCGGTAGGCGTAAACTTATTTTCCCGCTCCGGACGGCACTTTCCGGAACAAAACTGCCCGGTTATCGGTAATCGAGCGTAACGTAAGTTCATCGCCGGCAACCGTAAACTGATAGACCGCACTCTGCGACCAGTCCTTCTCCTCGGGATCAAGCTTGATGAGCAGGAGATTCTTTCCCAGCAGCTCAGGATAGTGTTCCCGGATCTGCTTCTTTTCGTCCTCTGTAAGATCGGTCTTGAACGGCATTCTCCTGTCGGCAAATCCCGGCATGGTCATGGTGCTGTCCGAGAAGAACTCCATTTCGTCAGGGAGGTACCGTTCTGTTCCATCAGTAAGAATTTCTGTGGTCTTCCACCTTCCCTGGAGAAGATCCTTATCCGGATCCTGACAAGAAGCGAGGAATACCGAACTTATGATCATAACCGCAACGAGAAGACTCCTCATGGGATTACGCTTTGCAAGATCATATCCGTGCAACAGAACCCTTGTCATGATAGTTTTTCCTCTTGTCGCACATTCTCTCTCCCCGGGAGTTCCTGCATACGTGCTATAAAGGAACTAAATGAGTCCACTGTCTCGAAGCTGTTTTATAAGGATATCGATAAAGGGGTTGATAGCACCCTCCCGAGACCCCTCTACCTTGACTTGTGAAAGATAAGACCAGATCAGTTTCTCGGTGCCTGCATCATATACATTCGTCAGGATATTGAAGTATTCTGCATCATAGGCCACGCCGGGCACCCTCACTGCAACGAAGGAATTGGTATAAAAACCGTAATAATCACTATAAAAATCCACGGGTATAAAATAGACCCCTCCCGGGGTGAGCTGAGAGACCTCTTTTTTGCTGACGGAACGGCCGATCAGAACGTTGCCAATGCCCAATTCCTTCACCTTGGCCACAACCGCATCCCGTTCGAGCTTAGCATTGGTCTTGGGAAATACCTTGTTCCCGGGCACAGCTTCTATGCCCCGCGCCTCCAGCTGTTCGGCAAGGACATTTTCAAAGTGGTCTTTCATGTAGTCTTGTTCCGCTACCGCGATGATCAGGACCTTATGGAGTCGTTGCTTGTACTGGTCATCCCTCCATACATGCAGGGTCTTGGTTGCAGCGCAGGAAGTGGTCAGTGACAGGAATGCTATTCCTATAATAAGGCGGCCAGCCAGCTGATATTTCATGATGATCAGTGCTCCTTTTTTCCCGAAGTTGCTGTACATCGTACGGGCAACAGCCCGACCCAGAATGAGAGCATTATAGCAGATTCATATCCTGAACTCACGGTTTATTAGGCCGTTGCCATATCCCGGCGATCATCCGTGCCACCGGCAAGAGCTTTACCATGATAGGCAAGTACGGTATCATGAGAATATGAGAACATCTAGCGTTTCTCTCATGCTCTGTACTCTGTTGCTTTTGTGGGGCATCTCGAACGGCTCAGACTGCAGGCCTACGGAACCTGATGCGCTGGGACCATTCTATAAGCCTGACGCCCCTGCACGCTCAAACGTCGGCACGGGCTATATGCTGACCGGTACCGTTAAATCGGCTGACACCTGCTTGCCCGTTCCCGGTGCAAAGATCGAGTTGTGGTTGGCAGGGCCTGACGGCGAATACGCCGATGATTACCGCGCAGCGCTTTATTCCGACAACGCTGGCGAATTCCGTTTTGAAAGTCATATCCCGCCGCCTTATTACGGCAGACCGCCACACATTCATCTACGCATTTCTGCAGCGGGATTTCAAACGCTCGTCACGCAGCACTATCCGGAAAAAGACAAAACAGCAGCGGTCTTTGATCTTGTTCTTTCGCCAAAGTAAGAGATGAAAAAAAACGATTCTATGACCGGGAAAGTCCTTGTGATGCTGGCACTTTTTCTTTCTCTGGCAGCCTGTTCTGCGTTTGTGCAGCCTGAGGATACGAACAAGATAACCTGGACCAGCAAGGAAGAGCTTCTGGCCATCTTGGATGAACCGTCACTGATCATTCTGGATGCACGGTATGGCAAGGATTGGAAGAGGAGCGATCGTAAGATCAGGAACGCCGAGCGGCTTGATGCATCAGAAGTGGACTCCTGGGAGGGACGTTATCCTTCTGATCAGAAGATAGTCATCTACTGCTCCTGAACAAACCATGAAACGAGCGTCGGTGTGGCGCTCAAACTTATGGCATTCGGGTACAGGAACGTCTCGGTACTTCGGGGTGGATGGAACGACTGGATCACTGCGGGATATCCGACGGTACCCAAGTGAGCCCGCACATCTCTTAAGATAGGCTGGCAGACGCTCGGTATGCACCGGATGGTCTCAATACCTTCAATGTTGTATCCGTTACCCTTTCTGGCAGAAAGCATCTGTTATCCACGATGAACTGATGGTGCATACCAATCCAAAACGATCCCCTGCAACTTCGCTCTCGCACTCATTACTTTTTTGTAAATCTTTCGAACAAGCAGAGAACCTCCTCGAACGAAGGGCAGCAAGCATGAGGGCCCGCCGGGCTGATGTGAGATGGGAAGAGCTATTGAAATGGCGCCGTTTATGCGCGTCTCTCCACGGCCGCAGTATCATGCAATACGAGACGGGAACGGTGCCATCGTAGCGCTGTTTTCACGATGGTACGCATATCGGAATAGCGAGGCTTCCAGCACAGCTCTTCTGCTGCGCGCGCAGCATCAGCAACGAGCAGGGGCGGATCTCCTGCCCGTCGCGATGCCTTCTGCACCGGAACCTTTGTCCCCGTCTCCTCTTCCACAGCACGAATTATTTCCCTGACCGAATGCCCCTTCCCGGTCCCGAGGTTCAGCCGGAGACTCTTACCTCCGTCAAGGAGATGTTGCAGAGCACGCACATGGGCCTGGGCGAGATCCGTTACATGGATATAATCACGCACCGCCGTGCCGTCCGGCGTCGGATAATCACTGCCAAAAACCTCCACGCACTGCCGCAGGCCGAGGGCGGCCTGAATCACCAGCGGAATAAGATGTGTCTCAGGATCGTGATCCTCGCCGATCTCGACGTCAGGGTCACCGCCGGCCGCATTGAAGTAGCGCAGTGCTGCATACAGGACTCCGTAAGCATCTTCGAAATCTTTCAGTATCTGCTCGATCATGAACTTGCTTCTTCCGTAAGGATTGATGGGCTGCTGCGGATGATCCTCTGAAATCGGAACTCTGTGCGGGTCACCGTAGGTTGCACAGGTGCTCGAAAACACAATGCTCGGACAGCCGTTGCGCCTCATCGCACTAAGGAGCGAGAGCGTACCGGCAACATTGTTCTCATAGTATTTTTCGGGGTCAGTAACCGACTCACCGACATAGGCGAAGGCAGCGAAATGAATTACCGCTGCTGGGCTGAAAAACCCGAAGACCCGATCGAGCAACCGGCCGTCATGGATATCTCCTCTGATGAAAGGCCCCCATTTCACGGCCCATTCATGCCCGTAGATAAGGTTGTCCAGGGTCACGGGATGAAATCCGGCGCGCGAAAGGGCCTTGCAGGCATGACTGCCGATATAGCCGGCGCCTCCGGTAACGAGAATCCGCTTCTTCTTAGCATCTTTCATCTGTTTCTCACCTCTGTTCCTTCATTTCTTAATTTCCCAGTTCCACAGTAATGCCCGCGACCTGCCCTTATTGACTTTCCGAGCAGGCGTGCCGCTGCAGCGTCTCTTTTCGCACGCCCTTCCCTCGCCAAGGTGTCTTTTCACCGGGGGATCGTCCGAAACGAGCAGAGTTGTATACCACGCTCATCAATAGCCTTTTTAACTATCGGATCGCACAGCACCCGTAATTCCTGTTGACGTTCAATTGCATACATGGTGTTCAGCCCATCGCCGTTGCCCGGATGACATGCCAATTCCGTTATTCCTGGCGGCAATGAAGTCAGGATATCGATAAGATGAGCCGTGCTGATATTTTCCGGAAGGGGTTCTCCCCTTTCCGTTTGTCCATAGAAATCTCCCCGATAGCAAATCTCCGAACTGAGATGTCGAAGTGGTATGCCAAGGTGGCGTGTCAGTTCCCTGGTGATATGCTGCAGGGGTTCCGAACGGTGAACGTGCTGGTGAGAATCAATGTGGGTGGGTTCCATGCCGGTGATGTCACGAAAAGCAGTCAGCTGACGAAACACTTCATTCCTCACTGACTTCTCATCTTCGAGGGACACGACATCATAAAGGGAGATCCAATGCCCTTTTTCCCATATCCACTCACCAAAATCGAGATGCAATCCGATACACAGGTCAGGGTATTCCCTGCAATACCCGGCTGCTGCAATAGCAGCAGGCCAGCGGACCATGAGACTGGCACTGGTCACGATACCCTGTTCATGTGCATGTAAAACGCCTGCATTGACACCCTGACTCAATCCAAGGTCATCGGCATTCACAATGAGACAGGTCGTCTTCATCGCTCAATACCCTATGTCCGAAAGAAGTTTTGCCGCAACGTTCTCAGCCCTGAAATAATCCTCTGCTACAGCTCTCGCAGCCTCGCAGTGCATCTGATAGCTGGTGTTGATCGCGTCGATTGCAGCAAGGACCTCATCCATGGTCGTAAAGACAAAGAGCCCCTCTCCCACCGGCAGGACGTTGGTGAACCCCGTGTCCTGTAATACTACGGGTTTTCCGCATGCCAGATAACAGGCATCTCTGTCACTGAACCAGCCGCTGCGCAATCTGATGTTTTGGTCTTTTGCAACCGTAAATTCAGCACGTGATCTACGAACGTATTCAGGATAGCCTCCAAAGACATCCAGCGACATGCGAACGGGTGATATCAACCTCCATCCATGAGCCTCAAGCTTATGCTGATCATCGGCTCTATCTATTTTGAGTGCCACTTCAAACTTCTGTTGTGTTCGCCGCGGCAGGTCTATGAATTTCTCCCACTCATAATGCTTGCTCCAGCGATATGTCTCCCCGTTATACTCTATATCGCTTCCCTTCTGGCGGTAATTACCGATGGTCGTGAAGAATTGCGCTGAAGGATCATAGGACATCTGCCAAAAATCAAGGTCTATGGGCTGACGTGTCGTAATATAGCTGATATTGTTCAGGGGAACACCGCAGTCCGGAGCACCGTAATTCTCTCCGTACGTTGCGATGACATTATGGTCGGAAAAGGATCTTTGTGTATGCTCATCACCGCCTGCAAGCCTGAGCTCAAAGGTCACCGGATCGGTTTGCACGTAGACCCTGAACGGCGCAGCCATATGTTCTTCACGCAGGTCAGTAGCACCGACCACATTCAGCAGAACATCACAGGTACGATACAGATCGTTCAGCGCGCTCTCGGACATTCCCCAACAAGCGTCCGCATGACCCGCCAACCTAAAGGCCCAGTGATCTGGCAGTCCAATGCGTCCCAGACAGCGTGACAGGTGATCCACTGCATAGCCGCAGTCATCGGTGACTGCGTTCTTTTCAGGATCGTACGGCCAGACCGTGTCATCCTCCACATAATAGACCTCGTGCCCGAGACGTTTGAACCCACTGAGCCAATTCAGATAGAGCCAGGTCTGTCCGCCAAAAGGACATCTCCCCATCATTCCCATAATGACCAGTCTCAATTTCTTTTTCATCCATTTACCCTGTTCAACCATGCTGTCCTGCCACGGCAGCCCTGCACTTCTCCCTGAACAATGCCGAAGATCATACGCCCTGTTTTCCTAGTAATCCGAACCGTAGGCTGGTGGAATACAGATGCTCAAGATGCCACTGGGAGTCTTCATCCGTTGTGACATCGGCATCGCCAAGCCATCGCAGGCATAAATAAATGCTGGCAGCATCAACATGCCGATCAAAATCCTGGTCCATGGCGCCAGGCCACCGAATGGATCTATATATGCGTTTGCACTCCTGTGTGATATCTTCGGGCCATCCCTCGGTCACGGCAGCTAGATCAATTTCACCGGGGCCTATCGCTGCCGATTCCCAGTCCACCGGATAGACCGATCTGTTCCGGATAAGAATATTGCTGGGGTAGTATTCGCCATGGATGACGGTCTGGCTGAGATGAGTAAGGACAGTGATGCATTCTTCGAACCGGCTGACAAGCGCTCCCAACCAGGGGAAATTCTTCTGCAGATGTTTCGTATTCTGCGCCGCCCGGTCAAGCCAACCGCTATAATAGTCTGCATTATACACGCTGAGGAATGCCTTCTCATCGCCGCGATCGTGCACTTCCTGTGCAGCATGCAGTTTCCCGATCCACTCTGCGGCCAAAGAAAGTGCATCGTGCTCCGTAGAATTCGATATTCTGCAGCCGTCATGGAGATATTCCGTGACCAGCCATGTGCGTCCGTCCATTTCCTCCATGTAGGTGCCATAATAGACCGGAATAGTGAGTTGAGATGACATCAGGATCCGCCGATATACCTCTCCTTCGTAGGCAATCCCTCTTCGGTGACCAAAACTGTCATCGTCCCGTGCAGTGGAATACTTGCAGAGCAGTTTCAATATCTTTCCGTCAGTCAGCCTGCAGGTCACAATCTCACAGGGGGACGTGCTCTGATAAACATTGGATTCCCTGCTCGAAATAGTTATACGACTAGCGTCAAATCCTCTCTCTTGAAGAAGTAAAGAAAGACCTTCCTCAAGGGTCTGCATTCCGGGCAGACTAGCTGATGTCATCATCACTGCCCGTCCTGCTTCCGGCAGCGCCTGTGGCTTGACAGATGGTATTGATCCCCTGTACATTCCTCGACACTCATATCAAAGCTGTTCACCTGAAGAACTTTACTTTGTTTCTGGCAAAGACTCGCATAGAGCTGCCCTTTGGCCATGAGATCTTCATGGGATCCCTGTTCCGCGATCTCGCCATCCTTTATGACAAGAATCCGGTCCGCATCGCGGATCGTGGACAGACGGTGCGCAATAATAAAGGTCGTACGATCCTTCATTAGGCGCTTGAGCGAGCCCAGTAATAGGGATTCCGTTCCGGCATCCAGCGCCGAGGTCGGTTCATCAAGAATAAGGACAGGAGCATTCATAAGAAATGCTCGCGCTATGGACAACCGCTGCTTCTCTCCACCAGAAAGCGTGGCCCCCCGCTCCCCTAAGACAGTATGGTATCCCTCGGGCAAACGGCAGATAAACTCATCGGCGTTCGCCGCTTCAGCAGCAGCCCTGATCTCCTCAGGAGTAGCATCCGGCCGGCCGTAGGAGATATTCTCGGCTACGGTCAAAGGAAAGATAAAGGGCTCCTGAAGCACCATGGCTATCTGCTGGCGCAACGAACGGACCCTGATGCGGCGGATGTCATACCCATCTACAATGATGCTGCCTGACCAGGGATCAAAAAATCTGATGAGCAGGTTCACCAGAGTCGTCTTTCCACTTCCCGTCGGCCCCACAATGGCAATGACCTCTCCGGGCTTTGCCTCGAACGAGACGTCATGCAAAACTTTCTTGTCCGGTTGATAGCCGAACGTGATCCGATCATAGCGAACAGTTCCCCTGATCTTGATATCGGCAGCCTCGGGAAGGTCCTGAACGTCCTGGGGTATATTGAGTAGCTCCACAACCCTGTCGGTATTGGCTGCCGCACCCTGCCAAGTTGAGGCGGAATAGCTGATAGCATTCAGCGGTTCGTACAATGACGCGAGATATGAAAGAAACACGAGGATCGTTCCAACGGTCATGCTGCCATTGAGCGCATAACGTGCTCCCATCCACATGATGGCTGCAGTACCGACGGCGGTGACGAGACCGACGGTGAGTTTGAACCACATGCCCGCCAGTGTGCTGCGCTGGTAGGCAGCGACCGTCTGATCGGCGTATTTACGAAACCGCGCATGCTCCAGCTCCTCCCGCGAAAAGGCCTGAACAGCGGGAATTGCGCTGAGCGTCTGCTGCACCAGAGACATCATTCGTCCTTCCAGATCGCGCCGCTCCCGGCTGCGATCTTTCATCGGCTTTCCGAACATATGGATACTGAGGAGAAGGAATGGTACCACCCCAAGGGAGAGAAGCGTCATGACCGGCTGGAGATGCCACATAATGACAAAGAGAGCGATAAGCGTGACGAAGGACTGCAGGAGCGGCAGCAAGACGCTCGTAACCTTAATCTGTAAGCAATAGACATCACCCGTAACTCGAGAGATCGTGTCGCCCACCGGGCGGCGATTGTGGAACATGAGAGAAAGTCGCTGTAGATGTAAAAAAAGGTCTGCACCGAGCGAATAGGTGATCCGCTGCCCAAGCCCCACCGTAACGAAATTCCCGACAATTGACATGAGGGTACCTACAAGAAAGATCAGGACCGTGCTGACGCAGACCCAGAACAGCAGCCCGTACGTACCTACTGACCATGGCAGCACCTCAAGGGCGCTGCCGAGCTTTTCAGGAAGCGGCTGATTGCCGAGCACGACGTCCACAAGAATTTTCATCGGCCAGGGACGCAGGACGTCCAGCCCAATGGTCGCGAATATCGTTATGAGGGTTATGCCCAGACTGCGCCAGTGTGGACGAACATACCGGAGCAGCTGTAATTCTTTCTTCATGTTTCCCGGTCCGGGCATTTCAGCGCCGCTGCCGCGGGGAGTCTTTTGAAGCATTACAGCTCATCCTTCTTTCGTTCTCATGGCACAACGAAGCGTGGACATAGCCGCAGAACAGTCGCCGAGTGACCGTGCGCCGAATATCATTGCAAAGGCGCCCAGCAATGAGGCAGCAATCCATGCATGATCAATGACAGCAAGACTGCACACCACTGCGAAGAATATCGTGATGCAGAGGACCGGCAGATGAATCATGGGCCAGGCACGCAAAAGAACCATCTGCCTGCCTCCACCGTGGTCCTCTATTGCGATGCGTAAACGCACTGCCCCGAACAATCCGCCCCGCACCTCCAGATCATAGCGGTCGAAATCACTACCGCGCCTGGTCACCGCCCCCTGAAAACACAACGCGCTTTCTACCGCTGTCATCCTTTCTGCAGGATCACGCCATTGCTCCTTCCATATCCTGATCGTGCGCGAATACGGCAGGCAAAGATCTGACGCGGCGCGCCGCCGCAGCGGGGTAAGGCCGCGGCTCAGCCTTCCTGCGAGACGTGCGACCGGCTGTATCAGATGAAGCCAGCCCGCCACGGCGCGAATGCGGAGGCGATCCCTCGTGCAATGTGCGCGGGGACAGAGCGGTATGTTCGCTGCATTAATAGTTGCCTGCACAATCGGGGCGCCAACAGCGACTGCCAGTAAAGGCAGCATAAACAGAAGGGGTGGCCATACCACACCGATGGCCGCAAGAACAGCAAGAAAAGCGGTGACCAGATACCACTCCGGCATCATCATGAGCGAAAAGAAAAGGGGCGGATGTGACTGATACAAACGCTGAAAAGGGGCGGTACCCCAAACGCCATGATAGATACGCCATTTCCCGGTCTTTATGGGCTGCGCTATTCCCTTTCCGTAAAGCCGTCCGGACCATGTTATATGGCCGGCTGCATTGTATTTTTGCGGCCATTTCTGCTCCAGCAGCGCCTCGGCCTGTCCGTAGCCACGCTGCTGCTTCCAGTAGGTCTTCAAGGTGCCGCGCCGGTAATGCCACACCACGGCGGCAGCATTAAAGCCGATCTTCCAGCCCATCTGCTGAATCTTCCAGCAGATATCCACGTCATCACCTGCCGCACGGAATCGGGGATCAAAGCCGCCGACCGCTGACAGCGCTTCCCTGCGGAACGCCATATTGCATCCGGCAATATGCTCTGCCACACGGTCTGAGAGGAGCACATGGACCGGCCCTCCGGGAGCATGCACCACGCTGTTGGTAAAGATGCCGTTTTCGGGCGGAGCAATATTAGGCCCGCCCACACCCATGAATGAAGTCGTCAGGAAGGTATAGGCTATATAGGTGAGCCAATCTTTGTCCGGGTATGCGTCATCATCTATATACGCCACAATTTCTCCGGTCGCTTCCTGCCAACCGGTGTTACGTGCGTTGCTCAGTCCGCGGTTCTCCGTCGAGATCAGACGGACATCAAACTCACGGGCTATTGCCGGCGTGCCGTCACGGGAGCCGTCGTTAACAACGATAACTTCGTAATCAGGATAATCCAGCCTGCTGAGCCCCTGAAGTGTGTCCCGAATCGTGCGCGAACCATTATAACTGCACACCACAACGGAAATCCTCGGCCAGGCTGTTTCCGGGGAAAAGGGCACCTCATGGAAGGCCCTACTGACCGAAAAGAGCGATGGTTTGGGACTTCGCTCCCGCGTGGTAAGGCCAAAATTCCAGTCTTCGATATCATACCCTCCCCTATGCCACTCGTCCGTCCAGGCAAAGACAATGGCACCGGCGCATCCCGCAGCAAAAGCTGAGCGGACCTGCCAGTCAAGAGTTTTCGCCTGCACCTCTTCTCCGTTACGCAGGCTGTCCAGACCGATCTCGGCCATAATCAGGGGCCGCTCACCGGCGATATTCTGGAGGCGGGCCATATAGGACTCAAGACGCCCTTTAGATTCCAGGTACACATTAAAACAGACGATATCGAGGAACGGCAGCTGCAGATATTCCGTCGTCGGAAAGTTTACATAGGTTACCAGACTCTCCGCGTCAACGTCTTTCACGATTTCGTATAATTCCCTGATAAAACGCTCGATACGTCGCCGCCCATGCCAGCGCACGATGGAAGCCGGTATTTCATTACCGACGGCAAAGCAGAGCACTGCAGGTTGAGCAGCGCAGCTGAGTACAGCGCTGCGCACACTGCGTTTTATACGTTCTACCCGTTCTCTATCATCGAGGAATGCGATATGCTGTTCCCAGGCAATGCCTACCATGACGTACAGTCCATGTTCCTTCGCGATCTCAAGAAGCCAGTGCGGCGGAACAGTATAGGTGCGTACCGTGTTCATTCCCGCGGCGGCAATGTGAGCGAAATCCTTTCGTACCACCTCTGGTTCCGGGTAGTCGCAACCATCCGCGCACGGGCGAAACGTACCATAGGTCACACCGCGCACCCAGAGCTTGTCATTGCCAGCATAAATAAATTTGCCGAGGGCCTTCACTCGTTGATCAGAATCATGCCTGTGCTTCGGCAAAGAAGAGGGTAGATGCTGAAGATCTTCTTTTGGGTATGGCAGCATACGTTCACCGCCCTGCGTAAGATCTGCTGAACGATGGCTTACTGTTCTGTTTTCCCTCACTGGTAACCTTTCATGGCTATTCCGTCCTTATTCCCTCATGCACTGAATCATGGCTAAATCGCCCGTAATCCCCTGTCTCAGGCATCTTCGTGGCTGTCAAAAATGCCATCGTAGTCGGCAGGCACTGTTCCGTTCCAGGAAAGGAACATAATCACATTCCAGTATGAATCAAGGATTAAGGCCCGGTTAAGTAATGTTCATGCTGAAGCTCGACCTCACCGCAACGGAAATTTATCCGTCAGTACAATTTTTTAAAAACATCGGCTTCGTCCAACGCGCTATGCACGAATGTAAAGAAATTCTCTTCAGCCTCCCGCAGCAGAAAACAATGCTCCTGGGGTCGACTTGTAACAGCAGGTGTCCGTCATCAGATCATCTCATTCAGAAGAACGAATCTTCCTAACAGAAACACCGCAGCCTGAATTACAAAAAAAGCATAAGGGAATTACTATCCCTGCCCATCCCCACCAACGGCTAACTCCAAAACTGGCACGATACACGACTTCGTCGGTAACGCGATAGTCTCCGCCGGGTATCGGCCCCCTACAAAAAAAACCGAGCATACCGAATACTCCTTAGAATTATTCGGCAGCTCGGCTATCTTTCCGTACTCAGCAAGACCCGTTGCTTTCCGCCCGCCCCTTGCGGTGCGTTTGGCTTTTTCGAACGTATATTTAATACATAGCAAGCAAAGACTGCTATGTCAACTTTATGTAGTTTATACCTGCATTATTATGGGAATATGAAATCTTTCCTGCCTTTTACTGCAATGAAAATGCCAAAATTTAAGTACGATTACAGACGAAGATATTACGAAAAAGCTAAATACCATGAAAAATAAGAAAAATACGAACTTCCTCTATTCAATAATTCCAGAAATTATCAAAGATTAACTTGGTTTTCCCCCATATCGCTCGGGGATATGCCCATCTTTATCATCTCCTAATGGTTCTGCTCCGCCATTATAATTCAAAATATTGCTTCTATTGGATACAATGATTCTCACAGACGCATATTTCATTAAGCTTTTCTTAGTCTTTGCAACTCTGTTGGTAACGCCTCAGAGAGATCGCCTCGTGGGACGGCAAGGATTAATTTCTGTGGCAATTTGAGGCATTTTCTCGGGATGATAGCATGATGCTGCCTTGTAAGCTGCATAAGAACACCATCGCCTCACGACAGATCCCCTGAATAATTGCTCATTCCCGAGGAGGCCTTGAAATCAGTTCCTGACATGGCTGTTACGCTGCTTTTTCCTGATGAGATATTCAGTATGAACATTGCTTAACCGGGCCTTAATCCTTGTTTCATACTGGCATGTGATTATGTTCCTATTCCGGAGCGGAACGGGGCCTGCTGAGAAGGTTTCTTCGTTGAAGATAGGGAAAAAAGTATACGAGAAACAATTGCGGGTGTTCAGGTGGCATTATCCTGAATGAGGCAGGAGTCACTGCGAACAATACGGCAGAGACCGGTGCTGATGCTTCTATTCGGCTGCATCTGTCTCAGTGCTCCCATGCAGGATATCATGATAGGTATCGGAGAGGCAGGTTGAAATAACAGATTTTCAGGCATAATGATTCTCTTTTAAGGAGGTTCAGCTATGAAAAAACTCTCGGCAATGACAATCACAGCCACGCTCATCTGCCTCTTTTCGGCGTTCTGCAGTGATGCAATCGCCGATATAGGCAAGGAAGGATGGAGTCTGCTGAAGGAGGATGTATATATCAAGAAGAAGAGCATCGTCTACCCTTCGACTACCACCGTGAGTCTCTGGATAAAGGTCGTTCCCGGTAAGGACACAGGGTTCCTTTCCGATGCCCCGACGAATCTCATGGAAAAAGCTAAAGGCGAGAAGGCTCTCACCTATGACCATACCGGCTATCTAACAGAAATAGATTGTTTAAAGAACAAACATCGGGAATTGGTAGCTATTTTGTATGATGCAAACAATAAGATCATTCACTCCGTGCAGCATGATCGTGCTTCTTGGGAAGCTATAGCATCAGGAAGCAGCTATGAGGCCGTACAGGAAGCTGTTTGTGCCTACGATTAAAGGTCTTTCCTCTTCGACCACTGGATTGGAATACTTTCTGTCGCAAGTTCGGTTGAAATCTATAAAGCGATGAGACGGAAACCTTATCCAGAGGTATCCGCGGTGTAATGCTGCCTGCCGCAATGTAGCTCACCGCAATATCGCCAATGCGACCCGTCGGCCAATACGACCGCAAAGCGTGCAATAGTATAAGAGGGCAAAGAAAATATGATTGTAGCTGCTAGAGGTCTCTTCAACGGGCAGCGGTCATTCGGTTACGCGGTACTGACCTCTTATCTCCCTATTATACGCTTCTGCAGACGGGCATAAGGTCTTGGCCTCCTGGCCGGTCTGTCCGCGTAAACAAATTGCCTTGCCTTCTCAAATTCAGCAGCCTCGGCAAATGCTACGGCCATCATGATCTTTTCGAATGTATCAGTTACTGTCTTCATCTTTTTTCTCCTTTGGGTTGATATCTGATCTCCTAGCAGCAATATGTATGCCATGAGGGAAACAACAAATAACTTCTTGAATTTAATATTTTTATGTGTAGGTGTTCTGCTGTAATTGCATAATAATATGTTTCATCATGAAACACTGCTGTACAAAATCGACTCCATAAGGGGATAAGATATTCTCTGCGATAAAATTTGATCTGAGGATTCACAGGAAGCATTGTCCTTATAACGAAGACTCCGGCATGACGCATGCCGTCCAGAACAAGCAGGCATAATAACAGATGGACTCGTTATATCAATTGTCATGCCGGCGGCCTAATATAGGAAAGTTTCAGTTACTGGCGAAGGCCTACATACCCCTGGATACAGCATCAGGTTTTCTTGAAGCGAACAGTATCACAGGCGCTGAACATTAGCAGGGCGAAGTCCAGACAAATCTTCGCCGAGAAGAAAGAACGGAAGGTGTCAGACATTCCTATCTCACCCGGGCAGCGCACTAATACACCCCATAGGAAAAAATATGGTGCCGATACCTCCAAAAGGATCATGAGGCAACCAGGAACAGACCTGCCACAGGGGAAATAGAATGTACTGCGTTTACGGTGTCTTCGGGCAGGGACAGGAAAGATGCTTCTCCTGTGAGCCGGCCGGACGCGAAGCACAATCACTGAGAATCCCGCAGAAGAACTGGGGCACTTCAGGGTATTCGCATTTGCAGGCGAAATCATAGGCATCTTCCAGCTGCTGAATATACCTGCTATTCAGCAGCAGAATTAACCTGCAGAGGGGTCCAGCTGCACGTTCATAATGACCAGCGTCGGCACCGGTTAAGCAAACCGTATGCAGCAGCGCTGCATGAACACAGGGCAACCCGTCGGATGGAACAGCTCAGCGGTCGTGAGCCCCTTCCAGCATGCAGCGTTAGCAGGTTATCCCCGGGAGGCACTGGAATGACTTCATAACTCTTCCACAGCTGTGGCGATGTCAAAGAGTTCTGGCGCCGTTTTTTCGCGCATCATGATAAGAACGTGCATAGCCCGGGATGCAGTCGGACGGCCGGCACGGCAATGCAATCAGATCTTTTCAAGCGCCTGCTGGAGATCGACAATAAGATCATCGATGTCTTCAAGCCCGAGAGCGAGCCGCACCAGGTTATCCACCATGCCGATGTTCCTGCGGTATTCCTCCGGGTAGTCATAAAAGGACATTGCCCACATCTGTGTGACCAGACTCTCGCTGCCGCCGAGACTCGGCGTGATCAGGAAAAGTTCAAGCGCGTCGATGAACTTCCGGGTTTCAGTGTTTCCCCCCTTGACGAGGAAGCTTATGACGCTGCCGTTCCCCCTCATCTGCGCTGCGGCAATAGGGTAATCCGGATGCGATTTCAGGCCGGGATACCAGACTTTCTCGATCTTCGGGTGCGCCTCGAGCATGCGCGCAACGGCAAGGCCGGCGTTGTTGTGATGCTCCATGCGCATGCCGAAGGTCTTCAGCCCCCGCTCCAGCAGGAAACAGGTCAGAGGCCCGGGTGTAGCGCCGATCATGCGCTGCATCTTGTACAAATCATTCATGAGGGCATCCGAACCAAGGGCGACGCCTGCCATCAGGTCATTGTGACCTCCCAGATATTTTGTCGCAGAATGGATCACCACATCCACACCCATCTCGATCGGCTTGATATTATACGGCGTGGCAAGTGTCGCATCGATAACGGTCATGATGCCGCGTTCTTTTGCCACGCGTACGATTGCCGGTATGTCAAGTACCCGCAGATACGGGTTGGTCGGAGATTCGGTGAAGATGATACTGGTATTCGGCTGAACGGCCGCAGCAATTGCATCTGCCGTAGGGTCAACGATCGAGAAGGGTACGTTGAACTTGCCGAGAAAGTTCATGGCAAAATCGCGGGTCTGGCGGTAGCAGTCACCGGTGAAAATGATATGGCTGTCAGGCTTCACATACGTCATGATCACCAGGAGGACCGCGGCCATGCCAGAGGAATACAGCACCGCGCGTTCAGCCCCCTCAACGGCAGCAAGCTTGCGTTCACATTCCTGCTGCGTCGGGTTACCGTAGCGGGCGTACTCGTGCTCGCGCAGCAGCCTGCCCTGCCCCTTGGCTCGCATGAATTCTTCTACCTCATCGGCGGTATCGAAGTAGTAGTTGGAGGTATGGACGATCGGCGTTGACACGGCATAATGAGCGTGGGGCACACGGCCGCGTCCATGGATCGCAAGTGTTGACGGTTTCCAGTTCCCGGCGTTGGACGATTCCTCAGACATCTCTATCTCTCCTCTGTTTCAGGGCATGGCGGAGGGCTTCCTTTACTGCAACTACGGTAGGCGGCAGTTCTATCGGTTTATTGGCAAAACGGCAGGGGAAGTCAAGCGTGCCCTCATGATAGGACACTTTGAAATCCGTAAACTTCAGCCCGTGCGCCGTCGATATGACAACGACATGTTCAGAACGGTCAATCTTGCCCATTTTGAGCAGTTTTATCATACCCGCAAGGGCAACACCCGTGTGCGGGCAGTTAAACATGCCGGTGGTATCGCCGAGTGCTGCTGCGTCTGCCAGTTCCTGTTCCGTCGCGTCCACCACAATGCCGTCAAACTGCTTCAGCGTTCGGATTGCCTTTTCCCTGCTGACCGGGTTGCCGATCTGGATAGCACTCGCAAGCGTCTTCTGAGCCTGAACCGGCTCGAACGTCTCGAAGTTCTTCAGGTATGAGCGGTAAAGCGGATTCGCCCGCTCTGCCTGTGCTACCACAATACGAGGCAACCGGGATATCAGACCGAGATCGCGCATCATGATCAGACCGCTCCCCAGGGCAGAGACATTGCCGAGATTGCCTCCCGGTATGATGATCACATCAGGAACTTCCCAGTCAAACTGCTGCACAATCTCTATGCCGACCGTCTTCTGCCCTTCTATGCGCAGCGAGTTCATCGAATTTGCCAGATAGATAGTCTCATCTTTCGTTATTTCCTTGACTACAGCCATGCAGCCGTCAAAGTCCGTATCAAGGGAAAGGACCAGCGCACCGTTGGCAATAGGCTGCACGAGTTGCGCAATGGATATCTTGCCCTTCGGCAGCAGAACAACAGACGGGATCCCCGCTGCTGCACAGTAGACCGCCAGTGCAGCAGAGGTGTCTCCGGTGGATGCACAGGCAACCGCCTGGATCGGTGCGCCATCAGTGATCATCTGTTTGACCATCGAAACCAGTACGGTCATGCCGAGATCCTTAAAAGAACCGCTGTGAGAGTTCCCGCAGAGCTTTATCCAGAGGTTGTCGATGCCGACCATCTTCCCGAAGCGATCGGCCCAGAATAGATTCGTACCGCCCTCGTACAACGAGACAATGTTGTCATCATGGATCTCGGGAAGTACCCATTCCTTCTTGCCCCAAACACCTGAGCCGTAGGGCCATTCGGTAGATTTGTACCGGTCCTCGAACAGCTTCATCCATGCCTTAGCACTCCTGTGGGCAAGCGCCTGCATGTCATGCTGCACTTCTAGCAGTGAGTCGCAATTCCTGCAGCGATAGATGATCGTACTGAGAGGATAGCGCTCCTTGCACGCGGGATTGATGCACTGAAACCAAGCGTTATATGACATAACCACCTTTCGGAATGTTATTTTGCTCTTCGCAAAGATATCATAACAGCCTGTCATTGTTCAACAATCCGCAATAGCAGGGGCGCTACTCGGCGTCCATCTTTCTATTCATTTCATTGCCATCGATATCTTCTCTCTACAGTTGTCCATGCCGTGCGGCATGCAGAAACCTCTCTCTACCCTGCAGGGTTATACAAATACGACCTTATTGTGTATTTCAGGACGTACGTCGCGAATCCGAGCCCTGATGCATGATCCTGATTGCAGAGAACACTCCCGCAGGGGAACCGCCTACGGTTGCCGGCGGATTCCGTAACAGCCTGGAAGTTGCAGTAAAGGAGACGCCATGAAAACGACACTCAGGATATTGACGGGTCTGGCGCTGATACTTATGAACTTGATTATCCTGCCGGGCGGATTAAAGGCGCAGGATGCCGGAGAACCGGCTCCTGACGACAAGTTCAGCAGGGAAGAACTGGCTCAGATGCTCGCCCCAATCGCGCTGTATCCCGATTCTCTGCTGGCCCAGATACTGATGGCTGCAACCTACCCGCTCGAGGTCGTCGAAGCAGAACGCTGGATCCGTCAGAACAAGGATCTGAAGGGGGATACGCTGGACAATGCCCTTCAGGAGAAAACATGGGACCCCAGTGTAAAGTCGCTCTGTCATTATCCTGATGTTCTCTTTGCCATGAGCGACAGACTTGATCAGACGCGGACACTGGGAGATGCCTATCTGGCCCAGCAGGATGATGTCATGACGACTGTGCAGGAGCTGCGCCGCAAGGCAGACGAACAGGGCAATCTGCGGACAACCAAGGAGCAGCAGGTGATCGTCGAGCGGGAGGCTATCCGGATCGAGCCGGCAAATCCCGAAATTGTCTATGTGCCGGTCTATGATCCCGTTTATGTATACGGCCCTTGGTGGTATCCTGCCTATCCTCCCTGGTACTGGTATTACCCTTCCGGTGTAATCGTGACTGGTGGCTTCATCACCTTTGGTCCCAGCTTTTTCATAGGGTTAGATCTGTTCTCGTGGTGCTGGTTCGACTGGCACAGCCATTATATCTATGTTGATTATTACCGAACGCGGCATTTCCATCATCACTACGACGGTCATAAGGGTGGTCACCAAAACTGGAAGCATGACCCAAGACACCGGAGGGGGGTTGCATACCGTGATAGAAGAACAGGCGACCGTTTCGGCGATCGGCCTGCACGGAAGTCCCGAAGCGACCGTGCCGTGCGCGGATACCCATCGGACCAGCGCAGAGATAGAAATATCGGCAGTACAAAGGATCGCAGCGAACGACGCAACGGCAGCGTTACTGAACCCGGAAGGCACGACCGCCAGCGGTCCAGGGAGAGGACCGAGAAGCATGTCGGGCCGGCAGTACCGCGAGGAGGAACGGAACGGGAGAGGACGCGGAGCACGATACGACGGGAGTCGACGTTTGGGGGAGTCGGAAACGGCAAGTTTGAACGCAGGGCCGAAGAACGAGGGTTCGAAAGCCGCCGGAGGAGCGAACTGAGACAGCAGGGCAGCAGCATGCGGCCCGAATACAGGAGCACGCAGCCACGGAGTATGCCAGGAGGCAGCCATAAAGGCAATGACCGCATGGGAGCCCCAAGCACTGGCCGCCCGGGCGGAAGCTCGCGCGGCAGTGGTAAGGGTGGCGGACACCGCCGGTAATACGCTGCAGCAGCTTGTTGAATGCATGTAAGGCTCGCTATATAAGGGAGGACACATGGAGCGCATCGAATGGAGTGCGAAGAAATCCTGGTATCAGTTTATAGTTCCGCTTATCATGATGACGGTCATCTTTTCCCTGTTCCAGACTGCTTCCACGGCCCGGGGAGAGACACAAAAAAGCTTCTCCTCGCCTGAAGAGGCGGTGAAATCTCTGGTTGCCGCGATCAGGGCACATGATACAAACGAGATAATGGCAATCCTTGGACCCGGCAGCAAAGAGCTAATCTTTTCAGGGGATGACATGGCGGACAAGGTCGGCCGTGAGAAATTCATCAGAGCATATGACCGGCAGCATACCCTTCAGGAGCAGTCTGCCGGCAAGGTAACTCTTTGTACCGGCGAGGACAATTGGCCCCTGCCGATACCGATCGTAAGAAAAGATTCTCAATGGGTCTTCGACATAGGGGAAGGGAAGCAGCAGATCCTTGACCGCAGGGTGGGCAGAAATGAACTTTTTATTATGGATGTACTGCATGCCTATGTCGATGCGCAGCATGAGTATGCCAGTAAGAACTGCAGCGGCACTGGCGCCGTCGAGTTTGCGCAGAGGATCGTCAGCACCAAGGGTAACCATGACGGCCTCTACTGGGATACAAAAGAAGGCGAGGAGCAGAGCCCGCTCGGACCGCTGGTTGCTCAGGCCTCACGGGAAGGATATGCCAATCCGGACCTCTCGCCGTTCCACGGATATTACTTCAAGATCCTAAAGGGTCAAGGAAAGAACGCTGAGGGGGGAACATACCAATATGTGGTCATGGGAAAGATGATCCTCGGGTTCGCTCTCCTCGCCTTTCCGGCAGATTATGGAAACTCGGGGATCATGACGTTCATGGTGAACCAGGAAGGGGACATCTATCAGCGGGACCTCGGCAAGGATACCAGGAAGAAGGCTGAGGCGATTACACTTTTCGACCCTGACACGTCCTGGACAAAAGTGAAGGAGCTGGAAACAGAAGAGTGATTAGAAAGCCCCGATCAGTTGTACGTGAGGAGAAGACAGCTCGCTAAAACAGCACTACCGTCTAAAGCCGGTCGATAGCTTATGTTACATATTCGCGCTTTCCAGGAACTTTCGGATGGCGTCGATCCGCTCCCTGAGCTCGGACAGACAGGCCTCATCTTTTTGTACCTGCCTGCCGCTGATATGGGCTGAAGTATTGATGAGGTCAAAGCCTATGGCCTCTTCGAGGTCTTCGAGATCGCGCTGCAGCCTCTTCATCTCTGCCTCAAGCTGGCATCTGCTCTTCGTCCGATAGTCCAATCGCATCCTCCGTTTTCAGATACTTCCCGCACAAATGCTCATAGAGCCGATGAATTGCAAGGGTAAGCCTTTTATCAACGCATGAAAGATCGCTCCGGTGCGCAAATATTTTTCTCCTTTTCCTCCATGATCTGACGCATATGAATACAACAGGCAGTTCTGCAAATTTGCATTCAGGGTGTCATGGAAGCAATGTCTCTTTGACGGGCACTACCCAGCCCGCCGCAACGGTACATGCTAGTGTGTGCATCGTATCTCCTGGCGGTCCGTCACAATGATCGTCACGCCTCTGTCGTGCTGTTCTGCAGGGACCGATTCGATAACCTGTTCTTCATAGGCCGGAGCGATTATGGACACGGACTTCTGTAAGCCTGCCAGAAGACGATCATAAAAACCCCCGCCGTAGCCTATCCTGTTTCCCCTTGGGTCAAAGGCCGCCCCAGGCACGACGATGGCATCAACGTCATGGATGCTGACCTTTCGGTCATCGCTGATGACTGTGGGTTCCGGGATTTTTATATACCCGGGAGCGAGTTCGTCAGGATGGTTGATCAGGTATAGCCCGAGGTCAGTTCCCTCGACGCGTGGCAGCACCACCCTCTTATCTTCGGCCAGACACCTCATGATCATGGGAAAGGTATCCACCTCTGACCTGAAGGAAGCAAAGAAGAAAACCGTTCGTGCCTGCCTTATTTCATTGAGGCTGAAAAGACGCTCTGCGATGGCCCGATCTTTGATCTTTCTTACCGGCCCAGGGATGCTGTCTCTTCTGGCGAGTATTTCCTTGCGGAGGGATGCCTTATCCTGCATGCAGGACTTTTTCGATCGCGGCCTTAATGCGCTTCACTTCTTCTACGGTCTGCGGTGCGAATTTGAAAGGGGAATCGCCCTTGATATCTGCCTCCATGATCGCATGGCTGAAACTGATATGCCCCGCAAGATTCATGGAGCCGATGCCTTTCGTTATGAATTCCAGATCGTTGCTTCCGCGGATCTTGTTGGCGACAACAAAGACGTTCTTGACGCCGAGCCCTTTTGCCATATCCTGAACTACGCCTGCGGTCTGGATGCTGCGCTGACCGGGCTCGATAACGACAATGAATGCATCCACAGAATCGGCAGTGCCCCGCGTGAGATGTTCGATGCCTGCTTCCATATCCACGATGACCACTTCGTTTCGCTCGACAACAAGATGCTTGAGGAGCCTGCGAAGGAGAACATTCTCCGGACAGTAACATCCCGAAGATGCCGCCTTAGACTTGCCCATGATAAGGAGAGTGATGCCGTCTATGCGGTAACCCAACCCTTCGGGAAGGTCGTCGACCTTGGGATTGAGCTTATAAATGCCGGCACTGCCTGGCTTTGCTCCAGTGCGCTCCTCGATCAGCTCGTTCATGTCGGCGATAGGCCTAATCTTCTCCGCGTCCTCCCGTGAAATGCCGAGAGCAGAAGCAAGGTTGGCATCAGGATCGGCATCCACGGCAATGACCTTATTGCCTTCCGACGCGAAGAGATAGCTGAGAATGGACGACAGCGTCGTCTTGCCCACGCCGCCTTTTCCGGTCACCGCGATCTTCATGCGTGATTCTACCATGACGCGGAAATCTCTGTCAAAGCCATTTTTGTTTGATTTTTCAAAGAGTTATGCGTTATTATGTCCAATGGAAACGAAGAAACTCCTCGAGGACTCAGCCAGCTATCTGATGCACACCTACAACCGGTTCCCTGTTGTCCTGAAAAAAGGGCGGGGTGTGAAGGTGTGGAGCTGGGAGGGGAAAGAATACCTTGATTTCGTCGGCGGAGTTGCTACCAATTGTCTCGGCCATTGCCACCCGAAGGTTGTCGTTGCTGTGCAGAAGCAGGTTCAGCGTCTCATCCATGTCTCGAATTTCTATCATATCGAACCCCAGATCAGGCTGGCCAAAATGCTGGTTACCCATTCATTCGCAGACAAAGTGTTCTTCTGTAACTCCGGCGCAGAAGCGAACGAAGCAGCCATAAAGCTCGCGAGAAGATATTTTAAGGAGCATGTCGGCCAGAACAAGTTCGAGGTCATCGCAACGCTAAACTCATTTCACGGCAGGACGCTTGCTACACTGACGGCAACGGGACAGGACAAGTTCAAGGTCGGGTTCGATCCTCTCCTGCCGGGCATCAGGCATGTCGAGTTCGATAACATCGATGCACTGAAGAATGCTATCACCAATGACACCTGTGCCGTACTGCTCGAACCGCTGCAGGGAGAGGGCGGCGTGCGGATACCTGATGCCGAATATCTCCGGCAGGTGAGGAAACTCTGCGACGATCATAATATCCTTCTGATCCTCGACGAAGTACAAACGGGCATCGGTCGGACAGGGAAGCTCTTCGCCTATGAGCACTTCGGGATGGCACCCGATATCATGACCCTTGCCAAAGGGCTCGGCGGCGGAGTACCGATTGGCGCGCTGCTTGCCACAGACAAGGTGGCAGAAGCGTTTCAGCCGGGCACGCATGGGTCGACCTTCGGTGGAAACCCGCTCGCATGCGCTGCGGCTTTGGCAACGCTCGACGTGGTACTCGAAGACGGGTTCGTGCTGGACCAGTGCAAGAGAATGGGAAAGTATTTTCGGAAGCGGCTCGAGGATCTGAAAAAGGATTTTCCGGATATCGTTGCGGATATCCGCGGCATGGGTCTGCTGATCGGCATGGAGCTGCTCAGGGACGGCGCCCCGGTCGTGAAGGCATGCCTGGAGCGGGGGATGCTGATCAACTGCACCGCAGGCAATGTATTGCGGTTCATGCCGCCGCTGATCGTGACAGAAAAGGAAATAGACAGCCTTATCGATGTCCTCGAGCAGGTCTTCGACGCGCTGGCATAAAGGAGAAGCATGAAAAGGGATTTTCTCAAACTAACCGATCTCACCCGGGATGAAATAACGGGCCTGCTGCGAAGGGCCATTGACCTTAAGGGCGGAAAGGACGCCAGTCATTGCCCGCTTATCGGAAAAAATATCGGGCTTTTCTTTGAAAAACCGTCTACGCGCACACGGGTGTCGTTCGAGGCAGGCATCTATCAGCTCGGCGGCAATGCCGTTTGCATGACGCCTGCGGATCTGCAACTCGGCAGGGGTGAAACGATCGCTGATACGGCGAAGACACTCTCCCGGTATCTGCATGCAATTATGATGCGGACGTTCTCGCATGAGACAATTGAGGAGTTCGCCCGAAACAGCTCGATACCGGTCATCAACGGATTGAGTGATCTGCGGCATCCCTGCCAGGCACTTGCCGATGCCATGACCCTTCTGGAGAAGAAAGGCAAGTTTGAAGGAGTGAAGATGGCGTACGTGGGAGACGGCAACAATGTATGCAATTCGCTAATCGAGGCGGCTGCGGTGCTCGGTTTCGACCTCGCCGTCGCCTGTCCGGAAGGTTATGAACCGCATATGGAGACACTGGAAAACGCCCGTGCAGCTGCAAGGAGCGAGATCGTCATTCTTCGGGATCCCCGAGAGGCTGCGGGCATGGCGGATGCGTTATACACGGATGTCTGGGTAAGCATGGGACAGGAAAACCTCGCGGAGGCAAAGAAGAGAAAATTTGCCGAGTATCAGATCAACTCCCGACTCCTGAGCTGCGCAAAGAAGGACGTGGTCGTGCTGCACTGCCTTCCTGCTCACCGCGGGGAGGAGATAACAGACGAGGTCATGGACGGTCCGCATAGCGCTGTCTTTGACCAGGCGGAAAACCGTATGCATACGCAGAAGGCACTTCTTGAGCTGCTGCTTTCTCCCCCGCAATGAGTCCTGCAGCGGCGCCGGGTCCTCTGTTCTGCGGACAGCAGGGCTCGGTCATCTCTCCCCTGAAAGGGCGGCATAGCCTGACGTGATGGAGAAGCGTCTTTCGGTCATCCCCCTCGGCGGCGTCGAGGAGATCGGCATGAACATGACAGTCATGGAGTATGGGAACGACATGATCATCATCGATGCCGGCCTGATGTTCCCCGAAGAAGATATGCTCGGCGTGGACTTTGTCATCCCCGACTTCACCTATATCCTGGAGAACAGAGAAAAGGTGCGGGCGATCTTCCTTACCCACGGACACGAAGACCACGTCGGTGCGCTTCCCTTCCTGCTCAGAGAGGTTAAAGTGCCGATTTATGGCACGCCGCTGACGCTCGGTCTGGTCAGGGAGAAGCTGAGGGAACACAACCTTGGAGATATTGAACTGCGTTCCATCAAGCCGCGGGACATCATCCGTGAAGGCGAATTTACCCTTGAGCCTATCCGGGTTACCCATAGTATTGTCGATGGTGTTGCTTACGGCATCCGGACGCCAATAGGCCTTGTTGTACATACGGGCGACTTTAAGCTCGACCCCACCCCGGTTGATGGCCAGCTCATGGATTTCCACAAGTTTTCAGAATACGGTGAGAAAGGCACCCTGCTCCTCCTTTCGGACAGCACGAATGCTGAACGGGGGGGCTTTACGTTCTCGGAAAAGGAAGTGCGTAGGGCGTTTGAAGATATCTTCTCCGAGGCAAAGGGAAGGATCATCATCGCCACATTCGCCTCGAATATCCACCGGATACAGCAGGTCATTGACGTTGCGGTCATGTTCGGCAGAAAAGTGATCCTCTCCGGCAAGAGCATGGTCGCCAATGCCCAGATAGCCCTCGACCTCGGGTATCTGAGGATCCCCGAAAACACCTGGCTGAAACTGGACGCGCTGAAGAGCCTCCGGGACGACGAGGTCGTAATCGTGACGACCGGCAGTCAGGGCGAACCGATGAGCGTGCTTTCACGCATCGCCACGGACGAACACAAACAGATACAGATCAAGCAGGATGACATCGTGATCCTCTCTGCCAAGGTCATCCCGGGAAACGAACATTCCATCGGCAGGATTATCAACCACCTCTTCCGAAGGGGCGCAAACGTCATTTATGAAAAAGTATCTGAAATACATGTATCAGGTCACGCCTCCAAGGAGGAGCTGAAGCTGATGCTCAATCTCGTGAGGCCAAAATACTTCATGCCGGTGCATGGAGAATACCGTCACAAGTTCTATCATGGAAGGCTCGCGGACAAGATCGGGATACCGCGCAGCAATATCTACATTCTCGAAAACGGTGATGTGCTCGAGATCTCGCCGACCGAGGCCCGTAAGGCGGGGACCGTCACGAGCGGAAGGATCTTCGTCGACGGCAAAGGGGTCGGCGATGTCGAAGGCATGGTATTGCGTGACCGAAGAAGACTCGCCCATGACGGCATCGTTATCGTCATCGTCTCGATCGAAAAACTTTCTGGCAGCATCGTCTCCGGCCCGGAGATCATTTCCCGCGGTTTCATCTTCGAGGATGTCTCCCAAGATGTACTCAATGATGTCAGGGAGCTTGTTTCACAAACCCTCGGGAAGATGTCCGCGGAAACCGTTGCCGACAAGACGCTGGTTCAGGCGCAGATCAGGAGGGCGCTCAAGAAATACCTGCGCACCACCATGGACCGCAAGCCCATGATCCTGCCGCTGATATTCGAGGTTTAGGAAGCGCATTCAGGATAGTTCGACGGTAAATCTGCTATAATCAGAAACATGATGGAAGCCTTGATTTTAGGGATTGTGCAGGGTTTAACCGAGTTCCTTCCCATAAGCAGCACCGCACATCTTATCCTTTTCCCTTGGTTCTTTCACTGGACCGGAGAACTGGATACGCTCACCTTCGATGTTGCGCTCCATGCCGGGACGCTGCTTGCCCTGGTCATCTGTTTCTGGAAGGATTGGATCGATCTCATCTTCAGAAAACAGAAGCTCTTCCTGTTGATCGTGATCGCGTCCCTTCCTGCGGGAATCGCCGGACTGCTGTTGAACGATCTTGTCGAACACACCTTGAGAAGTCCTTTCGTCATCGCCCTCTCGCTGGTCCTGTTCGGCTGCGTCATGCTGATAGTCGAAAAGCTGAAGAGCAACAGGCCGTTAGAGCATATCACCCTTCGGGATGCGTTGATGATCGGGATTGCGCAGGCGGTTGCCATCATTCCCGGCGTCTCCCGTTCAGGCATTACCATATCAGCGGGACTGTTTCAGGGCATCGAACGCCAATCGTCGGCGCGATTCTCGTTTCTGCTCTCGACGCCGATCATCGCCGGTGCAGCGCTGCTCCATGGCAGAAAACTGCTTGCCGGTGCGGGTGGACAGGATATGGGTCTTTTCATAATCGGGGTCATCGCGTCGGCAGTAACCGGCGTTGCCGCAATACGCTTTCTCATGAGCTTCTTCCGGAAACATCCGATGAACGTCTTTGCCTATTATCGCTTCATACTTGCAGCGGTCATTCTTGCGGGGCTATGGCTAAGAAGATAGGCAGAATCAAGGAGGAGATCGCAGGGATCGTCTCGGTCCTTTTCAGCATCTACCTCGGCATCAGTCTTGCCAGCTATTCCAAGTGGGATGCATCGTTCTTCACCTATTCTGCCTCCCCGGTCCGGAACTATGGCGGCGTCATCGGCGCATACGCAGCGGACCTGCTCATGTCATGCATCGGCATCGCAGCGTACCTGATACCTGCAGCACTCATGGCGTATGGAATACGCAGGCTTCTCGGCAGGGAAAAGAAGACCGTTTACCTGCTCGGCACGGTGCTGCTCGTGTTTGCTGCATCTCTGCTTGCAGCCCTCCTGTTCAGAACCTTCCACCTCTCCTCCGAGCATCGCCCCGGAGGCATCGCCGGATCCATCACGGCAGAGGCACTGGTGCGGTATCTCTCGGTCCTCGGCGCATATCTTCTGGCACTGTCGTGTTTTTTTTCCGCCCTCGTACTTCTGATCCCCATCGCCATCACCCCTTCCCTCTTCGCGCGGAAGAAAAAAGAAACGAGAGACGAGCCGAAAAAGGAGGGCATTCTTATGGATGATGTCCTGATAACGGAACCGGAAGATCTGTTCGAGCCGGAAATCATTGCCCCCGTGCATTCCATAGAACCTGATCCTGAGCCGGAACCGCGACAGAAAGTCCGCCAGCTGCAGAGAACGGTCCGATCCAAGGACGGCTATGTCCTGCCTTCCTTCGAACTGCTTTCCGACTACGACGCGGCTGCGGCACGTCCATCCAATGAAGAGATAAAACAGAACCGGGAGCTGATCCGCAACACGCTGGCGAACTTCGATGTTGAGGGAGAAATAACCACAGTACAGCCGGGACCGGTCGTTACGCTATACAAATTCGAGCCTGCGCCGGGCATCAAGATAACTAAGGTCGTTTCCCTTGCCGACGATCTCGCCCTCTCGCTCAAGGCCCAGAGTATCAGGATATCGCCGCTGGCCGGGGAAAACACGATCGGCATAGAGGTGCCGAACAGGAAGCGGGAGATCGTGACGCTGCGGGGCATGGTGTCGTCGGAACGCTTCCTGAAAAGTTCTTCGAAGCTGACGCTGGGTCTCGGAAGAGATATTTCAGGCGAACCGGTTATAGCCGATCTCACCAAGATGCCGCATCTGCTTGTTGCAGGACAGACCGGTGCCGGCAAGAGCGTCTCGGTCAACTCCATGATCATGAGCATTTTGTTCAAGGCCTCTCCCCGCGAGGTCAAAATGCTCATGATCGATCCGAAACTCATTGAACTTTCGATGTATGAGGATATCCCCCATCTCATATCGCCGGTGATCACCAGTCCGAAGCAGGCCGCCGAAGCGCTGCGAAAGATGGTTTTTGAGATGGAGCGCCGCTACCGTCTGCTTGCTGAAAAAGGCGCGCGGAACATCGAAGGCTTTAACCGGCTGGCGCCGGAAGGCGAGCAGATACCCTATATCGTCATCTTTATCGACGAGCTTGCCGACCTCATGTTCGCCTCTTCACGGGAGGTGGAAGATTCGATCACCCGGCTTGCACAAATGGCGCGTGCTGCCGGCATCCATCTCATTATCGGCACGCAGCGGCCCTCCGTTGATGTGATTACCGGCATTATCAAGGCAAACCTTCCCTCGCGGATCTCCTTCAAGGTGACGTCGAAGATCGATTCGCGCACCATTCTTGACACGCAGGGAGCGGAGCAGCTTCTCGATAAAGGCGACATGCTCCTTATGCTCTCCGGCCAGGGCATCAAGCGTGTGCACGGCGCTCTGGTCACCGAGGAGGAGATTCATCAGGTGACGGCATTCGTCAAGCCGCAGGGCACCCCTGATTATTCGATCTTTGAGCAGATACCCGTCGAGTCGCCGTCGTCTCCTGACGGCGCCGTGGACGAACGCGACGAAATGTATTACAAGGCCATGGAATTCGCCGAGTCCGTGGGTGAGATATCCATATCCTCCCTCCAGCGACGATTCAAGATCGGCTATAACCGGGCAGCGCGCATCATGGAGATATTGGAAGATGATGGACTGGTGGGACCGCCGAAAGGCGCCGGGAAGCCAAGGGATTTTCTCAGGAGGACGCATTGAACGGGCCCAGAGTCATGCCGTTCCTGCTCGCATTCCTCGCAGTCATGCTGTCAGCCTTGGAGCCGTTGCCCGTTCGGGGGGCGGAGGTTGATGATCTGGTGTCGCGCATACAGAAGGCATATGAAGGCATCACAGATATGAAGGGGAACTTTGTACAGAAAAATGTCATCAAGGACCTGAATAAGGTTGACACCTACACCGGCGAGTTCTTTGTCAAAAGGCCACTCAAGATGAAATGGGTGTATAAGGGCAAGACGGCACAGGACCTGCTTATCAATCATGACACGGTTCTTATCTATAACAAAGGTGACAGCCAGGCCTATCGCTCCTCCTTCACAAAAGAAGCCTACGGTCAAACACCGGTCGTGCTCCTCACCGGCATGGGCAACCTCCGCGACGAGTTCCTCATAACCGGAAAGAACAACATCCTGCAGCTGAAACCGAAAAAGGCCATGGCGGGCATCATATCGATCACGGTCTTTGTATCCGAGACGGGCTTCCCCATTTCGGGATTTACGATACAGGACGGCCGCTCTAACACCGTGGAGATCAGGTTGAACAACATCACTATCAATTCCGGGATCAAAGATTCCCTTTTTGACCTGAACCTGCCCAAAGGGGTGAATGTCTATGAACAGCCCTTGCCGTAGGAAACGGGAAACGCTTTCCAGAACTTCTTTGAAACAGCGGTAGTGTTTCTTATGCTGATCCTCGGCATAGATACTTCCTGTGACGATACTGCTGCGGCAGTCGTAGAAGATGGCAGAAAAATCGTTTCGAATGTCGTATCGAGCCAATCCGATATCCATACGAAATACGGCGGCATTGTGCCGGAACTTGCATCCCGAAGGCACATTGAGATGATCCTGCCCGTGGTGGAAGAGGCCCTCCGTCAGGCAGCGGTCACTATCTCCGACCTTGGTGCAGTAGCAGTCTGCCATGGCCCCGGCCTCATCGGCTCCCTCCTTGTCGGCTGCTCTTTTGCAAAGGCAGTCTGCTATTCCCGAAACATCCCCCTCGTGGCAGTAAACCATCTGGAAGGGCATCTCCTTTCACCCTTCCTCGATGCGCACGCTCCGGACTTCCCGTTCTTATCGCTGATCGTATCAGGCGGACACACCAGCCTTTACATCGCTGAAGATTATGGCACGTATACCCTACTCGGCAAGACCCGCGATGATGCAGCAGGAGAGGCTTACGACAAGATCTCGAAGCTCCTCGGCCTCGGATATCCCGGAGGACCGCTGATCGACCGCCTTGCGCAGGAGGGTGATCCCAAGGCTATTGCCTTTCCGCGTGCCTACCTTCCCGAGACGTATGATTTCAGTTTCAGCGGGCTGAAGACGGCGGTGCGGAATTATCTGATGTCGGCATCTCAGATTATTGAAGAGAGCGCAGGGAAAAGGGATTCGGGAAGTCCTCCCGGAAAAGCGTCGAAACTTGCCGATGAGCATCTGCGGGATATTGCAGCATCGTTTCAGGCCGCGGTCACAGACGTGCTGGTCAGAAAAACGAAGTGGGCAGCAAAAAAGAAGAAGATCGGAAGGATTACCCTTTCCGGCGGCGTATCGGCAAACAGGGTCCTCAGGGAGAAGATGAAAAAGATGGCTGAGGAACTGCAGGCTGAGGTCTTCATACCTCCCGTGTCCCTTTGCACGGATAATGCCGCGATGATAGCGGCAGCCGGTTTTCATCGGTTTCTGAAGAGAGAGTTTGCCGGGCCTGACCTCAATCCCAGGGCATATCTGTCCCTGTGATTGCTGGTCATAAGCGATGCTTTGCCGGCTGCTGAAGTCACCGGACCTCGGCGAAAAAAGGAGCAGTTATGAATATGAACCAGTTGGTGTATGCACACCCGAATCCCGAGAGTTTCAACCATGCCATAGTGCAAGCTATTACCGACAAATTTATGAAGCGGGGAAGGGACTGAAGCTCAGAGATCCCTATTCAACCCGTGCTCGCGCCGCTGCCCTAATAGCAATCCAGAACGGGGCTGTGTGCAACGACGTGAGGGTGGAGCAAGAACTCCTACGGCAGGCCGATATCCTGGCCGTCGTCTATCCTCTGAGGTGGTCGGGAATGCCGGCCATGCCGAAAGGCATTATCGAGCGGGCCTTTTCTAAGAATTTGCCTATGAGCTCAACGAGACCGGCTGAGTCGGCTTGCCCGCCGACAAGAAAGTCTTTCTTATCACGACCACGGGGGCGTCACGGGAAGACCTTGCACAACGAGGCATGTACCGAAGCTTTGAGCTGACCATCGACTCAGGCATATTCCGCCTCAGCGGCATAAAAGTTGTTGATCACATCTATTGTCCATCTGTTCCCTCTGTTACAGACAAGAACCAGAAGAACATGCTTGACGAACTACGCACCCGCGTCAGGACAAGGCGCCTCGCTCTATGAGCTCAGCTTCCCATACTGAAGCCTGGCTCGCTCCCAGATGATCTTGAGCGAATCGGCCGGTATGCTCTTCCACGTGTGCTGCGTCAATTCCAGCATATGCGCCTGCACCGGAAGGTGATATTTGAGGGCAAGAGCTTTGATCTTCGGTTCGAGGTATATCCTTCCCTCGGGAACCCAGCTGTACTGCGATGATTCGACTTTGTATTCCCAGAGCTGAAGACCGTCCTGGTACGTCATGAGAAGGTCAGCGTATTGTCTGAGTAGCTGCTGCTCTCTTTCATTAGAGGCGGTATCGCGAAGTGCAATTACCTCGTTCGCAAAGGCATCGAAGACCTTCGTAAACGTCGCATAATCATCAAGATTGTCAAGGGACTGCCGAACTGCCTGCGCCGTCTTCCGCGCTCCGTCGAACTTCTTTTTATCGACGCCCGGCGAGCAGGCAATGATGACCACGATCACCATCAGCAGCAAGCCTATCGCAGCTCTTCCGTATCTCATATCATGTCATATCCTGTGCTTCCGGAGTTTCAGGAGAAAAGCGCATGCCGTCACGAGCATCACAACGCTGATGCCCTGGGAAACGGATATGCCGGGCAGGATAAATCCTCTTTCAATATCCCCCCTGAAGAGCTCGACAATTGCACGGATGATGGCGTAGTTCAGAACGTATACCCAGAAGATCTGCCCCTGAAAGGACTTTTTACGCCGAAGGAAAAGAAGGATCACGAAGTTCATCAGTTCCGCAGCAGACTCATACAACTGCGTCGGATGGAGCGGGACGGCCCTCACCGCAAGTGTTTCGGCATGGTTAAAGGTCACGCCCCACGGCAGGTCAGTTGGAAGGCCGTAACAGCAGCCCGCGCAGAAGCAGCCCAGCCTGCCGATGGCATGACCGACGGCTACAGACGGCGCCCAGATATCTGCCGTCTGCCATAACGGCAACCCTTGTTTTCGAGCGTACCATACAGCAACTGGAATGGCAAAAATCACCCCACCGTAAAAGACGAGCCCGCCTTCCCATATTTTGAACATATCAGCAGGATGAGCGGAAAAATGCTCCCAATCCGTCGCAATAAAAAAGATCCGGGAACCGACGATCCCGGCAAATAACGCATAGAACCCCATGTCCGCTATCTTCTCTTTCGAAAGTCCTTCACGGCCAGCCTGCCGAAGAGCTATCCACAGACCGAGAAGAAAGGCCATGGCGATGAGGAACCCATAGGTATGGATCGTGATCGGGCCTATCCTGATCAGAACGGGGAACATTACTGCCTGCCCCGCAGAAGTTTGAAGGCCATGAGCACCATGCCGATCGAAAGCACGGAATCAGCAACATTGAAGGCAGGCCAGCGATACCTTCCGGCCCCAAAATAAATAAAGTCGACAACGTATCCGAGCGTAATCCTGTCAATGAGGTTCCCGGCAGCCCCTCCCGCAAGCAGAGCGAAGATCCGATAGTCCTCCTTGTCCTTCAGAATGACCCATACCATGAACATGATCGCCACGAACGAAATAACAATGAAGAACGTATTGCCGAAGCTGCTGAAGATACCAAAGGCAGCACCCTGATTGCGGACATTCACGAGATCAAGCAACGGGAAAACATTGATCATTTCGTAGGGATGAATACGCGTCCTGGCGAGGTACTTTGTTACCTGGTCAAGAAGCACCGTTATGAGCGCAATAAGGAGCGACAGCAGTATTCGCTTCTTCATGCAAGAACGTCGTAGCACTTATCGCAGACCTCGGGGATGTCGCTGAAGGTCCCGACGCTTTCACTCCAGTTCCAGCACCTCTGGCATTTATTGCCCCTTGCACGCTCCACCCGTATCCGCAGACCTTTAACGACAACGCCCTCGTAGGCATCTTCAAGGCTCTCATCGCTGAGCTGCACAGACGATACCAGGAAAAAGACAGGGAGAAATGCTGCATAGGCCGCTGCAAGCTGCCGATACTCATCGGGCAGATAGATCATGAGCCGCGCCTCAAGGGAGTTGCCGATGAACTTCTCGGCACGCTTGATCTCCAGCGCCTTGTTCACCTCGTCGCGAAGCAAGAGCAGATCTTTCCATCTCTGTTCGAGTTCCACGTCAATGAACCTCTCCTGCACCTCGGGAAACGAGGCAAGGAAGACCGAAGCATCGCCCGCGCCAACGGTCCCGACCCCCTTCGTGATGACATGCCCCCATACCTCCTCGGCAGTAAAGGAAAGCACCGGCGCCATGAGGCGGGTCAGGACGGAAAGGATCTCGGCAAGGGCCCACTGGCTTGCCCGTCGCTCCGCAGCATCCGTCCTAGCCGTGTACAGTCTATCCTTAAGGATATCGAGATAAATAGCGCTCATATCGACGACGCAGAAGTTGTGGATCGCATGGAATACTTCATGAAAATCGAAATGTTCATACGCCCGGGTCACTCTGCGGGTAAGTCCCTGCAGCCGGCTCATGGCCCAGCGGTCAACCTCCTGAAGACGATCCGAATAATCGGCATGATCAAAATCCGCCAGGTTCCCGAGAAGGAACCGGCAGGTATTCCTAATCTTGCGGTATGCTTCGGTGAGCCGGTTCAGAATCTCCTTGGATATCCTGATATCATCGCGGTAGTCTTCGGCCGATACCCATATGCGGAGTATCTCGGCACCGTAGTTCTTGATGATCTCCTGCGGCGCAATGACGTTCCCCTGCGACTTCGACATCTTCTTTCCTGAACCGTCGACAACAAATCCATGAGTAAGCACGGTGCGGTAAGGCGCGGTTCCCCGTGTACCGACCGACGCAAGAAGCGAGCTCTGGAACCAGCCCCGGTGCTGGTCGCTGCCCTCAAGATAGAGATCCGCCGGCCAGGTAAGCCGTGGGTCGCGTTCAACAACAGCGGCATGACTTACCCCGGAGTCGAACCAGACATCAAGGATGTCCGTCTCCTTGCGAAACGCTGTTGATCCGCATGAACGACATGCATATCCCTCCGGCAGAAATTCCTCTGCCGCTTTGACGAACCAGACGTCGGCACCGTGCTGTTCCACGAAGTCCACGACGGTGTTAAGCACGGTCTCGTCCTGTATGAACTTACCGCAGTCACTGCAGGTGATGACGGTGATCGGCACGCCCCAGCTCCGCTGCCGCGAAACGCACCAGTCAGGGCGGTTCGAGACCATGGCATGGATACGCTCCCGCCCCCATTTGGGTACCCACACCACCCGGTCGATCTCTTCAAGGCACTTGGCACGCAGTCCGTCGTGCTCCACGGAAATGAACCACTGTTCCGTGGCGCGGAAAATGACCGGCTTCTTGCAGCGCCAGCAGTGAGGATAGGAGTGTGATATTTTTTCCTCCCGAATCAGCGTGTGCTGCGCTTTCAATTTCTCCAGAATCGCGTCATTCGCTTTCAATACAAACTGTCCCTGCAGGTCTCCCGCCTGCTGCGTGAATTTTCCACCGTCATCAACGGGTGCATAAATATCCAAGCCGTATTTCAGGCCGATCTCATAATCATCCTCACCATGGCCGGGAGCGATATGCACAACGCCCGTGCCCTCCTCAAGAGAAACAAATTCTCCCAGGACTCCCCGTGATCTTCTTGCGATGAATGGATGACCTGCCTCGATTCCCTCAAGATCATTTCCCGCCCGCCTTGCAAGAACTGCACCGGAAAGTCCTATCCGTTCCTTCAGAGCTTCCTGACGACCCTCAGCAACAATAAAGACTTCGCCCTCCTGCTCAACGGCGACATATTGCAGGTCAGGATGAAATGCGATTGCAAGATTTGCCGGCAGCGTCCACGGCGTGGTCGTCCAGATGATGACCGAGACCTTTCTGCCGCTGAGCTCCGGCAGATATTTCTTGATATTTTCATCGTCCAGCGGGAACTTTACGAATATCGAAGGTGATTCCTTGTCCGCATATTCGACCTCGGCCTCTGCAAGGGCCGTTACGCACGACGGACACCAGTGCACGGGTTTATTCCTCTTATGGACATATCCCTTTCTGAGAAAGGTCTGAAACTCCCGCACGATTGCGGCCTCATAGTCAAAGGTCATGGTGAGATATGGCTGCGACCAGTCGCCAAATACCCCTAGCCGCCTGAATTCATCGCGCTGAATATCGATGAACTTCGCTGCATACTCTCTGCAGAGCTGACGCTTCTCAAGGATCGCGACAGCATGCTTCTTGTCTCCCAGGTTCTTGTCCACCTGGAGCTCTATCGGCAGGCCATGACAGTCCCAGCCCGGAATGTAGGGTGCGGAAAATCCCTTCATGGTCTTGTACTTTACGATCACGTCCTTCAGAATCTTGTTCAGAGCATGCCCCATATGAATATGCCCATTCGCATAGGGAGGCCCGTCATGAAGGATGTATGCTGCAGCACCACAGTTCTTCTCCTGCATCCGCGCATAGATATGTTCCTCATCCCAATGCCGGAGCATTTCGGGCTCGCGCTGGGAAAGATTGGCCTTCATCGGAAAATCCGTTGTGGGAAGATTTAGGGTATCCTTGAAGTCTCTTGTCATGGCCGCTTGTGGTACCACCTTGTCATTGTTTGCAGGACCAGACAGGTCCCGCGATCCCTGATGCGGGACAGCCTGCTCCGCAGGATATTCGCTGTGCGAAACCTCCGTCCGTCCCACCCCTGTTTCTCCTGTATGCGCTGCAATGTCTGCCGCCCGCCTGTTCGGATTGATCACCCAGATATTGCCGAACTCCCCCTCCTGGTAGACGCGCGCCAGACCGAGCCGGAGAAGCTCGAGGAGCGCGAGAAACGTAACGATAAGCTGCACCCGCCCCCCGACATCCGAAAAAAGCTCTTCGAACCGCACAGCATCGACCTGCTCAAGCCTTTCAGCTATATGCATCATACGGTCCTTCACGGTAAGCGTTTCCTTCGTAATGGTCCTGACCTCAGGCGGGGCGGTATCGAGGATCTTCTTGAATGCGCCGAGCAGATCGAAGAGGTTGATGTCGAACAGATAGAGCTCCTGCTGCTCGTCTGTACGCTCAGGGTCGAAGGAGGTCTTTTCACGTCCGAAGAGCTTGAGCGCCTCCTCCTCCCGCTCCTTCAGGATCCCAGCTGCATCCCGGAAAGCCTGGTACTCGAGCAGGCGCTGCACGAGCTCAAGCCGCGGGTCCTCCATCTCTTCCATAGGCGCCTCTTCGTCAGGGGGGAGAAGCATGCGGGACTTGATATGGATAAGGGTTGCAGCCATGAGGAGAAATTCTCCGGCAATCTCCAGGTCCAGTTCTTTCATCATCTCGATATAGGTCAGATATTGTCCCGTGATGAGGGATATGGGGATATCATAGATGTCAACCTTGTTCTCCCGGATGAGATGGAGCAGGAGTTCAAGCGGGCCTTCGAAAACCGGCAGTTTTATGTTGTAGACATCTTCCATGGTCAGCGCTGATGGTTCCTTTCGCGTGAATATTGTACCAGATTGAACCGGAATTAGGTCGCTCCCTGATTTGCTTTCGCCGGAAAAGAAGAGTATGCTTACTGCATGAGGCGTTACGCCCTGTTGCTCGCATTTCTCCTCGTTGTATCGCTTCCCAGCAATTCCCGGGGAGAAATCGTACAGCATTTTGATGCAGCGGGAAACCTTGTGTCCGCTCCGAAAAAATCCTTACCGCAGTCGGCTCACCGATCGCAAAAATACTCGGTCGCCCAGAGCCTGGGCCTTCGACCCGACGTCCGGTATGAGTTCTATCCGGTGTTTGGCAGGACCTACGCCGAGATCGTCAAGTCGGCGGAGGAAAACGGTCCATACGACAGGAAATCGCGGAAGCGTCAGACATCAACCTTTGCCTGGTCACTGGGCTGGAGCTATCAACTGTCCTATACCACGGAATACGACGAAGAGAACGATAAACTGCATATTGATATCCTTATCCACGACATCGACCTTTTCTATGACATCACCGTTACGCTTCCCGTGCTCACCGATGATTCGTCGCTCAATGACATCGAAAAAGAACTCTGGAAGAATTATATTGCCGTCATTCTTGCGTATGAGCATGGCAAGGTAAAGATCGTCAAGGATAACACCCGGGAAGACATTATCCGACGGATGGGAGAAGTGGTCTATCTTATGCTGGATGGGGAGCAGGAACAGGATGCAGAAAAGCTCATCGAGCGCGCTGTCAGAGAGGAAACAGCGCTCATTGGCAAACAAACAGTGATGCAGATACAAGAACGATTGGACCAATATGGGAAGAGGGGCGGCGGAGGAACTGACCCTAATGTCCGGAAGCAAAGCGAAGAAAAACAGCCATAGTGCTTCAGACGGCGAGACGTCTTAGCACCAGTGATCTGCCGATCTTCTCCCCCGTTTCACGGGACGCCTTTCCTATGGCATCTCCTATAGCGTGTCTGCTGGTCTCACGGAACCACGTTCCGGCTGGCGTTGCAGAAAACCTCATGGCCGATCTGATCTCCTCGTCCGTCAAATCCCGGCACTGGTAGGAAAGGAGATCCAGGATATGCCGCGTCAGTTGTGCACGCGGCATGCTTCGTACGCTGCCCACCAGCGCGTCAATCTCTGCAGAGCCCAGAGAACTGTGCTCTGCCAGCTGTGATTGCATACCCTTGAGCATCTCGTACAGGGACTGGGAAATGACGTCGATGCTGAGATCGGTCATGCAGAGAGCTCGTTCCATATCCTGAATGATCTCTCGCCGCTCTTCCGGCAGTTTCGCGTGCACGCCCTCGAACGATGCAGCCCCCGCGATCTTTTGCGCGGGCGTCGCCTTGATCTCAAGGGCTGATATCTTCCTCCCCAGCGGAGTCTTCAGCCATTGGATAACCACCTGTATATACGTCCTGTTAAACCGCTTACTAAAGACAGAGACCAGAGCCGGATCAAGCCTGCCTTGCCTGAAGGAGTCACGGATCACCGTACGCAGGTCCTGTTTTGTCCTTTCCTTGCTCATGATACCCTGGACATCGGGAATGCTCCCGATAACGATATCGGCATAATATGCCATCTGCTGCCTGATCCCGGAAAGTGCAAGTGCGTCATGAATAAACCGCTCCTCTTCATTCGAGAGACCGACATGTGCGGGAACCTTGTCCGAGCTGAAATCCGGGTCAATCAGGAAAGCCGCATCGAAATACTCACGGGATCGTGCAAAGTCCTTAAGCTGATATAGGGCGTACCCGAGCATATAATAGCCAGCAGGATCAGGGTTGCCAGAAACATACTTTTCGAGATAGGGAATAGCGCTCCGATATTCCCTCGTCTTAAAATAATTTACCGCTTTTTCATAGTTCTCGTCATAGGCATGCCCCGGCGAAGTATGGAAACAGAGCAGGACCGCGCAGACCAGGAAGAGCTGTCTCATCATACGGGCTTCTCGGCAGCTATACGGAACATAAATTCATTCTACCTGAAATCGATCCACGGAGACCATAAAAAAGCGGATCAGATTCATCGAATATACAAGATCAAAACGTATCCGCTTCGCAGGGTGAAGCAACAACAGCCCGCCACAAGAGGCGGCTCAGGATTTCTGCGCGGTCTCTTGAGCCCACAGCATCATTACCCTCACCATGGTCAAAAAAAAGGCGCACCCAAGAGGATGCGCCTCGCGGGAAATCATCTTTGTCAGGCTATGACGGAAGCAGTCTCCCTTTCCTTGAGCCACAGAAGCCTCGACCCCTGTATGATCGAGCCGGTCGTTTGCCCCATGAAGGCCTCAGGGTCGATATCGTACCCGGCATCCTTCTTAAAGTCATGAAAAGTAGTCTTAGTCTTCACTTTCGCTGCCTTCTTGATGTCAGCGTCCTTGACGGGCTTCAGCGCGCCACCCATTGCTCCTGCAACGGCAATCAATATATCGCCGTGCTGCCTAGCTTCCCCGGAAAGTCCGCACACATTCCTTACCTTCTTGAGCCTGCCGAGAAAATCAATGATTGAACCGTCAGATTCCAGCGCGGAAGCCGCCGGAAGCACGACATCTGCCTGCGTTGCGAGCTCTGTCAGGTGAGATGCTTGAACGACAAGGAATCCGGTTTCCGGCCTCTTGCTGACCGGCACTTCGCCTACAACATACAGCGCCTTCGTCGCTGCAGACAGAATATCGCGAAACTTCTTTCCCGTAGATGAAAGTCCCATGGCCACAACACCTCTGGCATTTGCCTCAAAAGGCACTGCCACAGCCTCCCCTTTCAGAAGGGAAAGGTTCGCTGCCGCCTTGAACAGTGACGGACTGGCGAGAATGACCGGTTTCTTGGCTGCAGAAAAGAGATCAGCAGCGCTCATGGCTGCATCGGAAGGATTCACCGCAGCAAGGGCGGACACCATTTCCTTCGGGGCCTTGGCGCCCTTAGCAATCATCGCCTGCCCGAGTTCCATCAGCATCGTGAGCTCATCTCCCTTCAGGAAGACCGATGCCGCAGAAGCCATCCTCGGCTCCCCGGCGTTGATAACAATAAGCTTTGCCCCGTCGTTGTTCATCTTCTTTCTGACCATGGCATCGAGCGCCGGAAGTATCCGCTTCCACTGATCAGGAGCGATTCCGGCAACGATGAAAAGGTCTGCAGCATCAAGATCAGCGGTGTCTCCCGTCATGGCGTCAGCGTCACAATACAGACTCACGGTCGAGTCGACGTTCTTCGTCTTTACGACATCAGCAGCGAGTTTTTTCAGCAGCAGTGCATCCTCGTTCAGGAGAGAACCGCTGGCCACAAATGCAGCATCAGCTCCTGCAGATTTCATGTTCTTTGCCACAAGGTCAACGGCGTCCTCCCAGGTCGTCTCCTTCAGCTCACCACCGACCCGCTTCAGGGGTGTCTTGACACGCGTGTCGCTGTAGTTACTGTCAAAGCCGAACCTTCCGATTGCGCAGATATACCGTTCAACGCTTCCCTCAGGGGCTCCGGCAACAACCTTTGCAGCCATACCGTCCTTAGTCGAAACAGTGATGCTGCAGGCATCGCCGCAGGCAAGACAGACCGTTTCGGCCTTTTCATATTCCCATTCGCGGCCCTTTCTCCAGCGGTCGGCCTCAAGAAGGGCGTTGACCGGACATGCGTCTATGCAGCTGCCGCAGAATGTGCAGCCCGATTCCTGGAGCGGTCTGTCCATGGCAGTAACCACTTTGGCCCCGACTCCCCTGCCGGAAAACTCCAGGACATCGGTCCCCTGGCCCTTGCATACCCTGACACACCGGCTGCAGAGCACACAGTATTCGGGGTCGCGCTTGACGAACGGGTTCGCCTCATCCGTGGCATAGCCGAACTTTTTCCGGGTGAAGCTCGACTCTTTAATACCGAAGTCATAGGCATACTGCTGGAGGTTGCATACCCCTGCCTTCGTGCAGGTCATACAGTCGAGAGGATGCATGGAGAGAATCAAATCGATGACAAATTTTCTGATCTCCTGGACCTTTTCGGTGCTCGTGGATATGTTCATGCCTTCCTTAACCTTGGTGTTACAGGCGATCAGCGGTGCTTTTCCGCCTTCAGCCTCAACCACGCAGAGCCGGCATGCGCCGATCCCCTTCATGCCCTTCATATAGCAGAGGTTCGGTATATGAATGCCTACCGTTTCCGCAGCGTCAATGAGGTTCGTTCCCTCTTCGACCGTCACTTCCTTTCCGTCTATTTCCAGCTTCACAACGTTTGCCATACCTTCCTCCTCTTTATACAAGAGCTTCTTTATGTTCTTCAATTTTTTCTATCGCGCCATAGGTGCACGCCGTGTAGCAGTCACCGCATTTCACGCATCGCTTCTGCCTGATCTCGAAGGGAAAATATCCTGAACGGTAAGACACCTTCTTTTCACCCAATATTGCATGGTACTTGCAGGCCTCCTGACAGAGACCGCAGAGAACACACTTCTCCGGGATCACCCGATATATGACATAGGAAACACATTCGTGTTCTGCGCAGTGTCCTTCGAGATGTTCTCGGAACGCCTCTGTTTTCAGCTCCGTAAGGAGGAATTTAGCTGTATCCTTCCCTTTGATGCACCGTGAGCTTTCGAGCATCTGATCAGCAATCCTCTGGACAGCATCAACATCTTCCTGCGCTCCCCTGCCCGCCGCGATCCTCTTTAGCCGCACGAGCGCCTCATAGCTGCCGAGTGCACAGGGGTGGCATTTGCCGCACATGGGCTCAGAAAGGAATTCATCCACAAATACTAATGAACGCTGGATAGGACACTTGATATCCTTTACCGCGGCCAGCACGTCCTTCATGTCTTTCTTGGGAGCTTCTTCCGTCTTGGGGGTTTCGCTCATACGACCTCCTGCTTCACAGCCCGTCTTGTCTGTTTCTCCACCTTTACTGCACCGATCGGGCAGGCGGAAAAACACGCCTTGCACTTCGTGCAGTAGTCCTGATCAATGAAATAGCTGTCCCGCGTCTCTTTTACGGCATCGAAGGCACATGCCTCCTTGCAGAGACCGCAGAGGAAGCATTCTTCATGTTCTATCCTGAATTTGCCGAGACCGCTGCAGGCCTTGGCGCGGCAGTACTTGTCATGGATGTGTTCCTCGTATTCCTCCCGGAAGTATTTTATGGTGGTAAGCACCGGGTTCGGCGCACTGTTGCCGAGACCGCACAACGCGCCGTCCTTCACCAAAGTACCGATCTCCTCCAGACGCTCGATGTCTCCCGCCTCGCCCTTACCCGATGTTATCCGCTGGAGGATCTCGAGCATTTGATACGTTCCGATCCTGCACGGCGGGCATTTCCCGCATGACTCTGATTGGCAGAAGGAGAGGAAGTACTTGGCTACGTCGACCATGCAGTTGTCTTCGTCCATGACGACCATGCCACCAGAACCCATCATCGATCCGACGCTGGCGAGTGAATCGAAGTCAACGGGCAGGTCGAGATGCTGCTCAGGAATGCAACCACCCGAAGGGCCTCCGGTCTGTACCGCCTTGAACTTCTTGTCGTTCATCAAACCGCCGCCGATATCGTAGATGATCTCCCTGAGCGTGATCCCCATCGGAACTTCGACAAGACCGGTGTTGACAACTTTGCCGGTAAGGGCAAAAACTTTCGTACCGGGAGAGGTTTTTGTGCCGATGTCCAGAAACCAGTCTGCGCCCTTCTCGATGATCGGGGGCACGCACGCATAGGTCTCAATGTTGTTGAGGTTGCTCGGATATCCCCACGCACCGCCTCCCCGCTCGGACAGCCGCGGCGGCCGTGGCCGCGGAAATCCTCGTTCTCCCTCGATGGACGCAACCAGTGCCGTGGACTCGCCGCATACGAATGCCCCGGCGCCCTCGCGGATATCAATCGTAAAATTCAGTCCGCTGCCAAGGATGTTCTTGCCGAGCACGCCGAGATCCTCGGCCTGTTTGATGGCAAGGCTGAGGTTTTTGACCGCAAGGGGGTACTCATGCCGAACATAGATCATGCCGTATTCAGCGCCGATTGCATAGGCGCAAAGAAGCATGCCCTCAAAAAGACTGTGCGGATCGCCTTCCATGACGGAACGATCCATGAACGCACCCGGGTCGCCCTCGTCTCCGTTGGCTATCACGAACTTAATCTTCGACTTATTGCTCTTCGTATGCTTCCACTTCTTTCCGGCCGGAAACCCCGCACCGCCCCTGCCCCGGAGATTTGCCCGATCTACTTCGCTCAATACCTGATCAGGCGTCATGGACCCCAGCGCTTTTTCAAGCGCCCGGTATCCCCCGACCGCAATGTAGTGGTAAATGTTCTTTGGATCGATAACGCCATTATTCCTCAGCGCAATCCTGAACTGCTTCTTATAGAAGGGAACGTCCGTCATCTCAGGTATGGGTTCGCTCAAAATATTCTCGCGGTACAGGCTCTGCCGGAACGGCGTTCCGCCGACAACAGTGTATGCCAGTATAGACTTCGCGTGGTCGGGCTTGACCTTCTGGTAAAAAATTCCCTGCGGCTCGACCCTCATGACCGGGCCCTTCTGGCATAACCCCTGACAGCCCGTCTTGACGACATCAAGGGCAATGCCTCTCTTGGCCGCCTCTTCTTCAAGGGCGGTCAGGACCTTGGGCGTCCCGGTCGCTGTGCATGCCGTTCCGCTGCAGAGGCGCACCCGCGCGATGTCAGGCTTAAAGGTCTCTTCCTCAAGGAGCTTTCTGAGATTCGTGAGATCCGCTATGGTCTGCAATTTGCCCATGGCCTATTTCTCCTCAACCATTTTTATAACTTCAGCAACCTTTTTCGGATTCAGATCGCCGACGACCTCCTCATTGACCGTCACCACCGGCGCCAGGCCGCAGCACCCAACACACCCGACCGTCTCAAGAGTCATTGCCATGTCGGCAGTGGTCTCTCCTTCCTTTATGCCGAATGATTCCTCTATCTTCTCGAGCACCTTACTTGCGCCCCTCACGTGACACGCGGTTCCCACGCAGACGCAAACCACGTTTCTTCCTCTCGGCTTGAAATAAAAGTGCTTGTAGAACGAGGCCGTGCTGTATACCTCTGACAACGGTATGTTCAGTTTTTTCCCTAGTGCATTCAGTACGTCTTCCGGGAGATAGTTGTGCTCTTTCTGAATACTCTGAAACGCATGAATAAGAACACCCCGCTTTTTCTGGGCCTCTGTTAACACATCCTTCACATTCCCGATTTTCTCATCGACATTCAATTCCGCAACGCTCATTGGTTCACCTCAAGAATTCGATTGACAGACCTGCCCTTCGCACATTTCCGCACCGGGAAACAATGCTCCGGAATTCGTAACTCCCCCTATTTCGGGCAGCACACCGTAGGTTTAAAATTTACCATAAATACCCAATTTTTACCAGACTTTTCTTGCATTTTTTTCCTTGACACCGACCGTCCTATTTGCATTCTAAGGCATGCATTTCCTAAAGATGTTTTCCCGGATGAGTTCTGTATCACGGCGTCGCTTCTTCGGCGAAGAATTCTATTCGAAGCATTCCCCTTAAAAAATAAATTACCCTTTTTTTTATTGATTCATTAAAATAATTTATAGCACTAACGATGGCGAGTCTATCCATTACGGAGGACGAGGAGGCTGAACAGATTGTATACCATCGCATACAAAGAAGCGCTCACCGATGTCACCAAACTCATGGTCGTAAGAGCTCCGCATGTGGCCCGCAGCGCCAGGGCCGGACAGTTCGTCATCGTTCGCATCGACGAATTCGGTGAAAGAATTCCGCTGACGATCGCTGATTACGACCGGGCAGCCGGGACCATAACGATCATCTTCCAGGAACTAGGCAAGACCACGAAACAGCTCGGCAAGCTCATACCGGGCGATACGCTGTCTTCGTTCGCCGGTCCTCTCGGGCATCCCACGGAAATCGACAATTACGGCGTGGTGGTCTGCATCGGAGGAGGTGTAGGCATTGCACCGATTTATCCCATTACTCGGGCGTTAAAAGAAGCGGGCAACAGGGTAATTTCCATCATCGGAGCCAGAACAAAGGACCTTCTTTTTTGGGAAGAGAAAATGATGACCGTATCTGACCGGTTTATCGTTTGCACCGACGACGGATCCCATGGCCGTGCGGGTTTGGTCACTGAACCGCTCAAGGAACTTCTCGAAGACAAGGATAACAGCATTGCAAAAGTCTGGGCCATAGGGCCTGCGGGCATGATGAAGTTCGTGACGCTCACCACCAAACCCTACGCAGTGCCCACCATCGTCAGTCTGAATACCATCATGATCGATGGGACAGGCATGTGCGGCGGATGCAGGGTGCTTCTCGAGGAGGGAGCCCGGTTCGTCTGTGTCGACGGACCGGAGTTCGACGGTCATAAAGTGGACTGGGACAGTCTGCTCTCCCGTCTTTCCTTCTACCGTGATGAGGAGCGCGAAGCTACAGAATATTACGAGCATAAGTGCCGCATGGACGGTGCCAAGACGATGACGAGGAAGTGATGGCAGAACTGAAACCCGCTGAACGCATGAAGATCAAACGGCATCCTATGCCCAACCAGAATGAACAAGTGCGGCGGGGCAATTTCACCGAGGTTGCCCTCGGCTATGCTCCTGAAACTGCACAGGAAGAGGCCGAGCGCTGCCTCCAATGCAAAGATCCCAAATGCGTCGGGGGATGTCCCGTCGGCGTCCTCATCCCCCAGTTCATCAAGGCTATCCGCGAAGGCGATATGGTCCAGGCAGTCGAGTGGATGAAAGTAAAAAACAATCTGCCGGCAATTTGCGGCAGGGTCTGTCCTCAGGAAAGCCAGTGCGAAGGCAGCTGCATTCTCGGGGAAAAGGGTGAACCGGTTGCAATAGGTAGGCTTGAGCGCTATGTCGGAGATTATGAGCTTGCGCATCGCACCTGCCCGCTGGTAAAGGCTCCGAAAACGGGCACGAGGATAGCGGTTGTCGGCTCCGGTCCCGCCGGCTTGACCTGCGCTGTTGACTTGGGGAGAGAAGGGCACGACGTTACCATCTTCGAGTCGCTCCATAGTCCGGGAGGCGTGCTGATATACGGGATTCCCGAGTTCCGTCTTCCGAAAAGCGTGGTGCACCATGAGGTGACCTATGCGGTTGAATGCCTTGGCATCCAGATCAAGACCGACCATATTATCGGACGAACATACACACTTGATGAACTTCTCGTCGATTTCGACGTCGTGTTCCTCGGCACGGGAGCCGGTCTTCCTTCCTTTCTGCGCATCCCCGGTATTAATCTGAATGGCGTCATGTCGGCAAACGAATTTCTGACACGCGTGAATCTGATGAAGGCCTATCAGTTCCCCGACTATGACACACCGGTCAAAGTCGGCAGAAAGGTAGCAGTCATCGGTGGGGGCAATGTGGCCATGGATGCGGTACGCTGCAGCCTTCGACTGCAGGAACTGGCGGCAAGGAAAAACGGCGATGAACGGGGCGAGGTCCATATCGTCTACCGACGTTCAAAAGACGAGGTCCCTGCCCGCCAGGAAGAGTTCGCGCATGCCGGGGAGGAAGGGGTTATCTTTGATTTCCTCACCAACCCTGTCGAGATCCTCGGAGACGAGCATCGCCAGGTGCGCGCGCTCCGCTGCGTCCGTATGGAACTCGGGGAACCCGATGACTCCGGCAGAAGAAGGCCGGTAGAGCGCCGGGGCAGCGATTTCGATATGGAGATCGATACGGTCATCATGGCGCTCGGCACCAACCCCAACCCGATCGTCTTTGTAGACGCTGATGGTCTGGACCGGACAACATACGGGACCGCCGTGGCCGACCTTGAGACCGGAAGGACAAAGAAAAGGCGTGTCTGGGCAGGCGGCGATGTCGTGACCGGTGCTGCAACCGTGATCAGTGCCATGGGTGCAGGCAAACGCGCTGCTGCGGACATGCATGCGTTCCTGAAGGGCGAGTCAGCCTGGGATTAAGCTGCCGCAGGCAATACGAAAAAAAAGCCCCTGCCCTTTCGAGCAGGGGCTTTTTTCATCAAACTACTGCTCTGCTCAGAATCCGAGATGCGGTTTCGCAGACTTTTCGAGTTCCCGCCGTGCCGCCATATCCATAAGAACCTTCTCCGTAGCAAACTTGCCCGGTTCGTATTTCTTGAGTTTCAGCGCTTCCCGGGCCGTATCAATATATTTCAGAGCTAGGTCGAGCATCTTTTCAGGGTCAGGCTCAAAGTGGAACGCACCCTTGAAACGTTCAAACCAGACGTCGGTCATGATCCGCGTAACCTCCTGAGAGGCACCTACCGGGGAATTGCCGCCGAAGATGACCGGAACGCCGGAAGCAGCGAAATAACATCCGATGGCAATGGCTTTCTCGGACATCCACTCAGGGGCGATACCGACAGCCGGCATGCCGCCGATCTCATCAGAAAGCCCTCCCTCGGCAGCCATTGCACTGGCGATGGTCAGAATACGCGAGTTGTCGACGCATGCCCCGAGATGCAGGATCGGCGGGATACCGATAGCCTCACATACTTCGCGCAGACCCGGTCCGGCATTTTCCAGCGCCATTTCCGGCGTAAGGTATCCGGACGTCCCGCAGGCAGCGGACCCGCATCCCGTCGAGACGATCAGAACGTCGTTCCTGATAAGTTCGGTCGCGAGAAACGTATGGAGACCCGTTGAAGGCACCCGCGGGTTGTCGCATCCAGCGAGGCCCACGACACCGCGGATTCTGCCGGCCATGATGGCATCGTTGAGAGGTCTGAACGATCCTCTCCAGCGGCCACCCTGCATATACTCGATATATTCATGGGAAAATCCGCCGATAACGGGGAACTTTTCCGTGATATGACTTCCCTTCGTCGTCCTGTTCGGGAAGTTGTCAATGGCAAGTTTCACGATCTCACGGGCTATTTCGCGGGCACGGTGCTCGTCGAACTGGATATGCATCGCACCCTGCATCTTCGCCTTCTCGCTCGTGGTGATGATCTTGGTATGGAACTTCTTCGAGAGTTCAGCAATGGCCGGCATAATACATTGAACGTCAACCGTAAGTGCATCGATAAGACCGGTCATGATGCCGAGTTCCTGGTTCGTAAAACCGCCGGCAGTCGGGATGCCGTGGCGCATAAGAACCTCATTTGCCGTACAGCACATGCCGCCGAGGTTCACACCCTTGGCGCCTTTTGATTTCGCATAGGCAACAATTTCCGGTTCATTGATGACATCAACCATAATCTCCGCCATCAGCGGCTCATGGCCGTGGACCACCAGGTTCACCTCGTCTTCTTTGAAGATGCCGAAGCTGGCCTCAGCCTTGATCGGCGTGGGCGTCCCGAAAAGGATGTCCGTAATGTCCGTGGATATCATGCAGCCGCCCCACCCGTCAGCAAGGGCGGTCCGAAGCCCCTGGAGGAGGAGATGGTCAGGGTCGTGGTCCACACCGATATTCGTACGGTGCATGGCTTCCACGACTTCGCGGTCTATGCTTCGCGGCACAATGCCCCACTTTCTCCAGCGCTCGAGGGTCTTCTTGGGAGCTCTCGTCGCGTAATTGATCTCACCGCCCATCTGGCGCCCGAAATCCTCGATCAGCTTTGTTGCAATATCCCGTGCAACATCATTGACCGGCCTGCCCTCAAACTCGATGTTCAGGTATCCGGCAACGCGGTACAACTTCCGGACATCGGTTATCTTGAACTCATGCGTCTCGCCATTGGCGACCGCCAGAAGGGTGTATGCCATGCCGCGCGCATGATCAGAGTGGGCTGACGTGCCGGCGGCGATCATCCGCAGGAAGTTTCTGGCCGCAACCGTTGAGAGTTGCGCACCGCAGACCCCGCGTGCCTCCTCTTCGGCGTTCTTCCCGACGAGCCTGCAGGGACCCATATGGCATACCTTGCAGCATGCGCCCTCTTCCCCGATCGGGCAGGGCTTCATTTTTTCCGCACGGTCAAAACAGGTCTCTATCTTCTGTTCTTCACTCCATAATACGATCTTTTCTGAACTGGGATTGGCACTATGAACTTTCTTTTCCACGTTTACCTCCGTTTCTTACTGGATTATCGGATCCATCTCAAGCGCGGGATGACCTGCCGCTGTAAGATGTTCCAATAACTTTTCCGAATCCTCGCAAATCGTCTCATCGGCTATTTTGTCAAGCAGGTCGGGCGCACCGGCCTCTGCTGCCCGCTGCTTGAAGTCATCTCCGACCCTCTCCTTCAGCGCCTTCGGCATCCAGACGATCCTCTTGATGCCGCCGTCGCCGAAAAGGAATTTCTTGCTGGTGATGAAGTTTACCCCGACACCCATGAACCCCGGCGTCTGGGCTCCTCCGCCGACGGTACCGGCGAGCGTCGAGAATTTCATGCCCATGGGCGTCATGCCGGTAAAACCGCGGTTGACGATCATGACCCCGTTTGCCTCCGGGATGATGGCCAGGATGCACTCGAAGCATCCGCATGAGGTCATGGGGTTCTCCATGATCGTATAAAGGTTCAGCGTTTCGACTGCCCCGCCTGAGGCCTTCTTCAGATAATCATCCACACCTGTGTAACGGCCGTACTTTGCATCGAGAAGCTCGCCCTTGGGGACCGGCTGGTTTCCTCCCGTAGGATCGATCTCGTAAGCTGCTTTGCCGTCCAGCCAGTTATAAGCACCGCACAGACCAAGCCGCTCGGGAGTGATAACGCAGACATGGGCAGGCGCAAAGGACTGGCAGAGCAGACAGGAATAGAATATGTCTACAGCTTCGTCGGTCATGGTCCCGAGCCGCTGATCGCGCTCACGGTATGCTGCACGGGCCTCTTCCAGTTTTTCCTTCACGTCCTTTTCATCGATGAAGAGGGTCACCTGCACCTTGTCGACGATCGACCGGAACCGGTGATGGGTCATGGTCGCCTGGAGGATACCGAGGTGTTCGAGCGTGAACCCTTCCTTTTTTGCGTTGTTGCTGATCCTGATCCAGTTAATGTCACGCTGTCCCATATGCCACACGCCCTGGGCCTCATTGATATTGTGATGTATCTTCCGTTCGATGACCGACTCGAAATCCTTCTGCATCTTCCTGCCGGCGCATTCAATGAGGATACCCAGCGGAAGCTGACCGCCCTTTTCGTATTTCTCCTGCCAGTTGTCACCGACAATGATTACCTTGTTGTCCTCGATCTCTTCCATCTCCCGCATCCGCACCCATTCGAACGCCGCCGTCCGCTGACCGCCGAACTCGATAAAAGTGTCCTCTTTCCTGATCCGCTCACCTTCAAAGGCAGGGCCGTAGGCTACAGGTATGGGCGGTTTTTCAACGGTAATCTTGAGACCGCGCATCTCGATCGCCTTCTGAACGATCTTGGCATGGTCGAACTCCTTGTCGACCTCCTCATAGGTACAGACACCGGTCGGATGGATGACCGGCACATCGGTGTCGCAGAGCGCCGGGAATCCCATATTAATAGCTCCGGCACCGGTCGACCACTTGATATCGTCCAGCGGACCGAGGGCAATAGCAAAGGCAAAGACCCTGTCCTTCTGGTACATGAGATGTTCCTTGAAGTTGCCGGGCTTCTTTCCGCCGAAGATGAGCGAGGCCCGAATGGCCCAGTCCAGGGCGTAGAGCGTATGTTCCGTATCCGGTCCGAGCGGGACGATTCTCGTGTCCCATCCGAGCTCAACGCCCTTCCGCAAGAGCTGCTTGGTAACGCTGTCGCCGTTAGACTGGCCGGAGAGAAAGGTTAGGATATTCTTTTCCTGCAGCTCCCTGCAGATGGTGACCGCAATCTCGTCCGTCGGCGCTGCACCGATGATCGCAGCGAAGCCGGGCATGGTGCCGTCAACCAGCTGTATGCCGAGGTTTCTCTGGATCGTGTCCGTGATAAAACCGTTGTAAACGTAGCCGGTCTCCTGATCCTTGCAGGGCTCGAGACCATTGACGTACCGGACGGCGAGCAGAACTTCCTCCGCAAACAGCGTTGCCATACCGGAGTCAAGCGCTTCGCCAAGATAAGGCCGCCAGATGTGTTCCTCCGGCTCATCATGCAGCAGTTCCTTGGCAAACCCCAGGGCAACATTCATGTCCCCCAGGGTCTTCACCTGGAACCCTGTCATGGCATAGACCATGGGGAGATAAAAGGCGGTGTCGGGGAATTCGAAGACAAAATCCTTTCCTTTTTCGGCGATTGCCTTCTGGAGCATTTCATCGGCACGCGCTACCAGTGTCTGTGCGCCCCGTATTGCAGCAGAAGCAATGAGTTTGGACATTGTGGCCTCCTCTTACAGGTAAAAAAAGAGCGAAGGTGATACACACTCCGCCCCCCTAACCTATGTCGTGAATTTATTTACTATTTTTTACTGCTCTTCCTTCACAGTGCAAATTTATAAACCTTCTTCTTAATTTATCTCACCCATAACAAATAATCAAGATGAATTTCGGCTATCTCGTTTTTAAGAATGCCGGTATCGTGTTCGCCTCACGCGGCCCAACGGTAATCTTCCATCCCGGCAGTTTTTCCTCCAGGGCACCGCTGAGGATTGCAACATAACCGGGAAGAATAAGTTCCTTGCTGGCAATGTCCTTTTCCACGCCGCTCTCCTGGATAAACTGAGCTATCTTTGAGGCGGTGAATTTCCCCGCTGCCCATGCCGTAAGGACAGAGAGACCTTCGCAGTCCATGACCGCCAGCCTGCTCGCGACCTTGCTGTTCTCTATTTCACCGGAAACAATAAAATAGGTAAGAGAAAAGTTTGTCGTAATGAAAAGAGGTGATTCCGGCTTGGGGTCGCCGATAAGGTACACCTTCTGCTCGACCTGCATCGGAACCTGCGGATCCGTATAAATGTTCTGCCGCAGGGTGAAGAGGGCTAGGTTCTTCCATTTCTCTATGCTGCTCATGACAATGATAGAAGCATATTTTGCAACACCTACGCTGGCGAGCAATCCTTCGAGAAGGCTGTCCTCCCGCTGCATAAAGTTGATAACCGGATATCCTACCGCCTTATTGCCCTTCTTGATGGCGGCCCTTCTGATCAGCGTATTGTGCTCGATGATATCCTTCGCCTTGCGCGCACCGGAATCGAGCACCATATCTTCAACGCCCAACCCCTTGATTTTTTCGGTAAGACCGGAGAGTTCGTCCAGTCCGCTCGCTGCGACGCCGAGGACGGCTTTGTTGCCCTTTGCAATGGCTGCCATCGCATCCGCATTCGCAGCGTTTGCGCCATACAGGATCGGCCGCTTGTCGGCGAAGAGCTTTACCGCTGCTTCTGCAGCCGCAGGATTGGTCGTGCTGATGATCACCGGAACAGCAGCAGCCTTTGCCGCTACAACTTTTGCCGCAGCCTCGAGCTTCCCGGCATCCCCGGAAACATTGGATATCATGATGGCATCGATCCTGAGTTTCTGGCCGACCCGGTCTATCTCCGAATCGATCACCTGCTGGCAAACCTTGGCAATCTCGTCCTCCGACAACGTGTCTTTGATCTCGACCGCAAATGCAGCGGGATTCACGAACTTCTTATCGTGACGGAAGAGGACCGTCTCCTCGCCCATCTTGACCGCCTTTTCACCCGATCCAAAGGTTATCGGCCTGATCGGTGGGGCAGAGGCCTCGCCAAGAATCTTCTTGGCCTCTTCCGACACATCGGGACATGCATCGATGCTCGCCTGCCGCTGCGCAAGCTTCATGGCAAAGGCAAGACAGGTCGGCGACCCGCATTTCTTGCAGTTGGTTTTCGGTAAGAGCTTGAATATTTCAACGCCTGACAAAGCCATGGTTATTCCTCCTTAGACCAATTCATCAATGAGATTTTCAACTTCCTTGATCGCCCGCGGATGCCGCATCACCAGGAGGCCGGCTCCTGCGATCATGAGGGCCGCCGCAGTCTCTGCCTCCCAGGCGATACCCCGCTCTTCCAGTGCCCCCCACTGCGGCAGGTCGGCTTCGGGCGCGCTCGCCTCCTTGATCTTCCAGACGTACATGCCGACATCTCCCAGCAGCGGCTGCTGCATGGTCATGTCATTCTGGGTCAGCGCTGCAAGCCGGATTCTCTCCATGACCGAATAGGTATACTCAATGCCGTACCCGAGGGCCGAACACATCGGATCGGTGATGATCTTCTCCTTGTCGAATCCCATCTGCGTGATCAGGATGTTCAGCTGCTTTGACAGATTGATATCCAGCTCTGACATGGCGATGAGCTTATGGTTGTTCGCCATCGCAGCAGCAGCAATCGTCTTATAGTTGGCCTCCTGGGCCTTACCGATAATGCAGTTCTTGTCCTTAGCCGCTTCGGCAACGGCAACGAGAACCGCGGTGTCCTTTTCTGCGTGGTTGCTCCCCAGGATGATCAACGGCACCTGTACGGCTGCCAGAAGATCCTTCACCGTCTTCACCGCATCTGCAGGAGAACGGTTCTCCCGGTCAGGATGGGTTCCGACCAGTCTGACGGTGATAGCCTGCGCCTTCAGTTCGTCCTGGCAGAACTTTGCCCAAGTAACGGGGTCGCCGCTGACCGCCTCGTAGGGTTTTCTCACCGTTTCCGGCCAGTCGGCAGGCGGAACATCCTGTATTTCTGTAGAAATGACCGGCCTGCTCGGCGTAACTCCTTCAAATGAATGGAACGGAAGCACATTTTCACCGCCAAAGGTTACCGCCTTATCTCCGGTACCTATCGTCACCGGGTAGACCTTTCCGGAGTATGTTTCCTTGGGTGCTGTAAATGCCATGTTATAACCTCCTGGTAGTATTCGTCTCAGGGATTCCTATCCGCAGATACCGTCCCCTGATACTCTCCCTTACATTTCAAGATAGGAATGAGCATAGAGCGTTCTTCCCATGATGACATCGAGTGTTTTGTGTATCTCTGTCATCTTCTGTTTGTCGGCAATCTCCTTCCCTGCTATCACATCTGAAATGATGCTCTTTTCCTGCATGACCTCAGCCATCTCATGCGCATCCGCAATAGCCGCCGTCAGTCCGGCATCCATGAGCATCACAAAAAAATACTTGTTCAGTATCGGACGCAGCGTCTTGGGGCAGCCGTTCGAAATATTGCTCAGCCCGACAACGGTCTTCATGGGCGGCTCATTCATCTCACGGAACATCTTGACCGCATTGATAACGTGCCGTGCATGGTCTTGTGAGGTGGCTATTTGGAGCACAAGGGGATCGAGATACAGATTGTCGAGCGGCAGGCCGTACTCCATGGCCCGGCCCATGATCTCCGCAGCAATATGGGCCCGCTCCTCCGCATCAGCAGGAAGGCCTCCCTTGCCGACCGTCAGGCCGATGACATCGCAGTTGTATTTCACCCCCAGCTCCAGGATGGGAAACCGCTCGGGATCGTTTGATGTTGAATTGATCATGGGCTTGCCCCATTGATTATTATGCACCTTCAGACCGGCCTCAATAGCCTTGAAGTTCGTCGTATCGAGGCATACCGGAAGCGGAACCACCTCCTGGATGGTGGTGACCATCCACTGCATGAGTTCCTCCCCCCCATCCTCAGCGGGACCGATGTTGGCGTCGATCACGCCTGACCCTTCCTTCCACTGTCTTGTTGCAATCTCCTGGATGGGCCCCTTATCCTTTTTCATCATAGCTTCCCGTACCCGCTTGGCTATGATGCTCAGCTTCTCTCCAATGATCAGCATATGCGGACTCCTTTCTTCATCAGCTTGAATTGTTTTGCTTGCCGGAATCGAATTTCTGCAACAGGACAGATGCAGAAACTATAACGTATCCTAATATACCTATAAAAATTAATTATTTTTATAAGATCTATAGAATTATTAAATGACTTACAAAATACCATAACTATCGAACAAAAAAAAAGAACTGAGCAATAGTTTTATTTTATTGATGCATTAGCATTGCCTATGGGCTGCCGGATACAGCGAGATGATACGCAGTCGCTGCCAAGACAGTTGTTGTGATTCACGGTAAGATTGATGAATAATACTCACATTCGCTATTGCTGCACCTTTCCTCAGGACAATTCTTCTGCAGAACAATTCGGTACGCTTCTGGCTGAACCTTGCCGAACCGAGCTTTTGGCCTCAGGTCCTTACTGCTTAAGGAGGACGACATCCGAAATCCTCGAGCATCATACGACGGCGAACTATTTCCGAATAAAGAAAACCTACAGTGTGTTACGCCGACCCCACCTGCCGGTCTGCACGTAAAGAAATGTCGATGATAACCCCATGCATTCAGAAGCAGACCGGGTGCAACGGTCTTCCTCTGCTTGAAAACTGCAGAAAGCGGGTGCTAAACTTTGAGACCTGTTGTGCGGAGGTTTATTGTTGGATCTCTATCGTTTCGGCATTACTGAAATTTCTGCGATGATTGGAAAAGGTGAAATATCCTCACGAGAGGTGACGGCATCGGTATTTTCCCGGATCGCCCACGTCGAAGACAGGATCAGGGCCTTTGTGACGCTCACGGAGAACCATGCCATGGACATGGCAGATAAAGCAGACAGGGGACGCGCTTCGGGCAACAGAACGGCCCTTTTAGGCATACCGGTCGCGATCAAGGACAACATGTGTACGAAGGGTATTCCGACAACATGCTCCTCCCGGATACTGCAAAACTTTGTTCCTCCCTATGAAAGTACGGCAACGTCAAGACTGCTCGGGCAGGGGTATGTGCTCATCGGCAAGACCAACTTGGATGAATTCGCCATGGGTTCGTCAACGGAGAACTCCGGTTTCTTTACCACACGGAATCCCTGGGACGCAGAACGGATACCCGGCGGATCAAGCGGCGGTTCTGCGGCAGCCGTTGCCGCCGATGAATGCATCGCAGCTCTCGGCTCGGACACCGGCGGTTCGATCAGGCAGCCAGCGGCGCTCTGCGGTGTCGTCGGGATGAAACCCACCTATGGAAGGGTTTCACGGTACGGACTTGTCGCTTTTGCTTCGTCTCTCGACCAGATCGGCCCCATAACCAAGAATGTCAAGGACTGTGCGGTCCTCTTGAATGTCATAGCAGGCAAGGATTCCATGGATTCTACTTCTGCGCCGGTAGCAGTTCCTGATTTCTCGGCAGGGATCGGCAGAGATATCAAGGGGGTGAAGATCGGCATCCCGAAGGAGTACTTCATCGACGGCATGGATCCTGAGGTGGAAAAGGCCGTGAGGGACGCCATACACCAGTATGCGTCGCTCGGTGCGATTCCGGTGGATGTTTCTCTCCCGCATGCCGGGTATGCCGTCGCAACCTACTATGTGCTCGCTACTTCTGAGGCCAGCTCCAACCTTGCGCGCTACGACGGTGTCAAATACGGATTTCGCGCAGAAGGAAAGGACCTCATCGATATGTACATGCAGTCCCGGGCGCAGGGATTCGGCGCTGAGGTGAAACGGCGCATCATGCTCGGGACCTACACGCTCTCCTCGGGCTACTACGATGCCTATTACCGGAAAGCCCAGCAGGTGAGAACGCTTATCAAAAGAGACTTTGAAGAGGCATTCAAGAAGGTCGATCTGATCCTCACCCCGACAACGCCTACGGCTGCATTCCGGTTGGGAGAAAAGACCGCTGACCCGCTTCAGATGTACCTTGCCGACATATTTACCATATCGGTGAACCTTGCCGGCGTGCCGGGCATATCTATCCCCTGCGGGTTCACCTCGAACAGTCTTCCCATCGGTCTTCAGCTTATCGGGAGGCATTTCGACGAGGAGACGCTGCTCCAGGCTGCCTACGCTTATGAGCAGGCAACGGACTGGCATCGGAGGAAACCGGACCTGTGACATGGGAAGCGGTCATAGGACTTGAAGTGCATGCCCAGATGCTCACGGTGACGAAGATCTTCTGCGGCTGCTCCACCCGATTCGGCTCTGAACCGAACGCCCAGACCTGCCAGATCTGCATCGGCATGCCGGGCGTGCTGCCGGTACTCAACCGCAGGGCTTTGGAGTTCGCCGTCCGCACGGGCCTTGCCACGAACTGCACGATTGCCGAATACAGCCGTTTTGCGAGGAAAAACTATTTTTACCCAGACCTGCCGAAAGGCTACCAGATCAGCCAGTACGAGCATCCGATCTGCGAGCACGGTCACCTCGAGATCGTGATTGACGGAACGGTCAAGCGGATAGGCATCACCCGCATCCATATGGAAGAAGATGCCGGCAAGAACGTCCATGAAGGCGCCGGAGCCTTCAGTTATGTCGATCTGAACAGGACCGGCGTCCCGCTCATGGAGATCGTCTCGGAGCCGGACATCAGGAGCCCGAAAGAGGCAGCAGAATACATGCGGAAGCTGAGGAGCATTGTGCGGTATCTGGGTGTTTGCGACGGCAATCTCGAACAGGGTTCGCTGCGGTGCGATGCAAACGTCTCGGTACGGCCTGCCGGCCAGAAGGAATTCGGCACCCGCGCCGAGATCAAGAACATCAACTCCTTCAGGTACGTGGAAAAGGCGATCGAGTACGAGATCAAGCGCCAGATCAGGGTCATAGAGGACGGCGGCAATGTGGTGCAGGAAACGCGCCTCTGGAACGCGGACAAAGGAATCACCGAATCGATGCGGTCCAAGGAAGAGGCCCACGACTACCGCTACTTCCCTGATCCCGATCTTGTTCCGATCATGGTCGACCGGAAACAGATCGAGGATATGAGGACCTCCCTTCCCGAACTGCCTGATGCGAAGCGGCACCGCTTCGTCACCGACTTCGGGCTTCCGGAATATGATGCCTACCTGCTCACGGCGGAACGTTCCACGGCCGAGTGGTTCGAAGCGGCGGTAGCAGCAGGCGCGCCTGCTAAGGCGGCCTCGAACTGGATCATGGGAGATCTCATGAAGCTCCTGAACGAGGAGAACAGGTCTTTTGATGATTGCCCCATCAAACCGCAGCAGCTTGCGGGCATGCTGCAGCTCATCGACAAAGGCACGATCAGCGGAAAAATTGCCAAGTCAGTATTCGATGAGATGTACCGTACCGGCCGGGACGCCGACATCATTGTAAAAGAACAGGGCCTTGTCCAGATCAGTGATTCCACCGCCATCGAAAAAGTGGTGGAGGAGATCCTTGCCAAGAACCCCAAAGAGGTCGAACGCTTCAAGGCGGGGGATGAGAAACTTCTCGGCTTTTTTGTCGGCCAGGCGATGAAGGCGACAAAAGGCAAGGCCAACCCCCAGATGCTGAACGACCTCTTAAAAAAGATGCTTTCCTGATACCTCCTGATCGTTGTCGTATTCTTTTTTGAGGCACGCCTGAGCTTTAGCAGTGCCATCGTGATACCCATGTACCATAAACAGCAGTACTGCTTGCCTGAATTTGGTCCGTCGAGCCTCCTCCCTACGGGCTCATTTCACGCCCGGCGGCTGCGTCTGCGAGTTGATTTAACTTAGTTGCATCGGTTAATATTTTGCCTGCATTTCCAGNNGGCCGAAGGTGCACGACTGGAAATCGTGTGTGCGCTAATCCCGCACCCAGGGTTCAAATCCCTGCCTCTCCGCCATTCTACAAGGAGGAAACAGCCATGGCAGAACCGAAGGATATGTGGCAGTGCCAGACCGCGAACTGCGGGTACATTTACAATCCTGATAAGGGAGACAGAAAGGGCAAGATTCCGCCGGGAGTGAAGTTCGAAGACCTGCCCGAGGACTGGAAGTGTCCGGTCTGCGGTGCAGGAAAGCATCTCTTTAAGCGCCTCGCATAACAAAAGGGGGCCGTTCTTTCGGCCCCCTTTTTCACTTCCTTATTCTCGCGCCTTTCACAAAGAACTTGCCTCCCTCAACGAATTCTCGACCTGACTGTCGCACCGATGCTCACGGGAGCGTTATCACGAACGGCGCAGATTTATCCTTGCCCCGCTTCACCATAAGGTCGTCGTAGCCGATGATCTTCACCAGGCAGTTCTTCTTTTCTCTGGGAACAGAAACTGCCCAGCTATAGTCGGTGCCCGCGACATAGGGGTCCTGATGCATGACTTTCCAGGTCCGGCCGTTGTTCAAGGAATATTTCAGCTTGAATTTCGTGACTGTAGGAGCAGCCTTCCAGGCGACTGTATAGGCCCCGCCTGAGGTGATCGTCTCACCGCCAGCTGGATTGAGAAGGTCCACGGCAAAGACCTTCGGCATTTTCAGCCTTCCGTATCCATAGGCATTGTCCGGCCCTGCAGGGCCCATGTCCTTGGCAGAGCTTATCAGCGCATTCCAGAGGTCCGAACGCGTATAGGCAGGGTTCGCCTGGAGTATGAGCGCTGCAGCGCCGGCCACATGAGGTGCAGCTGCGCTGGTCCCGGCAAAGCTTCTCGGGAAGCCATAGTAAGTATCGTAGGCATAGGTTGAGACACGGTCAGGCGCGGTAATCTCAGGTTTATTTATTGGAGGATTCGCATTGTTTGGGCCCTTTGAACTGAACTTCTCCTGAGGACCGGTCGACCATTGTGCAGCATTGATCGCACCGACGGCAAGCGCTTCGGCAGCGTCTGCAGGGCAGGAGAGACTGCTCTTGGAGACTTTCGGATAGAGGGACTGACTCGCATAGAGTTCGAGCTGATGGTCTTGAGTTGCGCTGGCTCGGTAAATGTAAACCACATATGTTCCCGAGCGGTCTGCCGTATAGTGGATTGCTTCAGTAGGGGGCAGGCTGCTGTTCTCCTGGATATTGGCGCTATAATCCACAGGGCGAGCGTTCCGTGGATCACTAAGCAGATCGTTGTAAAAGAAAAGAGCGATATCATAATCCTGGTCTGTTGTCGGCCAAGCATTCCAGGTCAGATACAAATGTATACCCTCACCCACTTTAGAAGCATAGAATAGGATAGGAGTGTTATGCACCGTGAAAGCATCATCACTAGCACCCTTAAACACCGCCTCATAATGCTCCTTGGCAGAATTTCCTGCAGACTTCACCCAGAGGATGCCGTTCGCAGCCGCGTCTTGCACGCTGCATACCACATTGGCGTTGTAGCAGGTCCCGTCATAGAAGTTCTGGTTGTAGAACCCCAGTGACATGTTGATAATCCTGATACCGTTGCTCTTACAATAATTCGTTGCATCAACAACATCCAGGCTGTCCGCCACTTTTATGAGATAGAGCTGCGCTCCGGGGGCCATGTCATGGATGATCTCTGCTACGGCGGTGCCATGTGCACTTTCAGAAGAGGGAAAGGACAGTACTTCGGTACAGCCTGCTCCGGTACAATCGACCTTCACGGCACCAGCCGGAAGATTACCGCTGTAGATAACTGCATCAAGATTTCCGAACGTAGCATCAATGACCGCCACCTTCACGCCGCTGCCATCGTAGCCGATTGCGTGATACTTTGTTGCCTTTGAAAGGCCCACTCCTTCCGAAACATATCCTTCGGGATGCGGCCTGTCAGGAAGCCTGATGAACTGAATCGCCGGCAAGCTGTCGGCTGTCGGGATGATCATGGATACCGGCACATCTGCCTTGATCATGTTGCCGGAAGTCTTGATGATGCGGACACCCAGAGACTTCAGCGTGTCAGCATCCAGGTCCTTGACCGTCCTGCCCTGCCCCAGCTCAAAGAAAACCGTAATGTAGTTATCAATGACCTGAATCCCCCGTTGCTGCGAAAAGCCCTGCCCGAAGGCGATCCCCTTGTCCTGCTGATGCTGCAGCTCCGTCAGAACACTCTCGACTTTCGGGTGGGAGCCGCTCCTCATTGCGCCCGCGCCCATTGGCTGAGACGAGGCACCTGCCGCAAAAAAGATCACGGTCAGCAGCGTAGCAGCCTTCGCAAGAAGCCGGGATAATCTCCAACTCATGAAATACATGTTCTCCTCCTTTTCGTGGATTCGCCCATAAAACGTCCTTTAACGACCCGGGATACCCTCTCCCCGGGCTTTTTACGCAACGATTATCTGCTTGCGGCTATCAGGAGCGGGGAAGATCAGCATATCTTTTTCCGGAGCAGGATGTTTTCTCTATGTATCATCCTATTAAAAATCTTCCCGGAATGCAACCGAAAAACCGGATGAGATTACAAATCCACACTGCGCACCGGCACCTTATCATCTCTCTGGTATAATAGCGTCATGTGCGCTTCAGCACGCGAGGTGGCATAACCGCATGGCAAACGATGACCTTTCACGGCTGACGATTGACAAAGGGCCTTCCCCCGGCAGCACGGCGCGGCGCCGGCGGCGGGTGTTCGCCACTGCCCTTTTTGTCATTGCCGGCATTGTCGTGCTTTTTCTTGTCTTTCAGAAGATCCTCTATCCCACAGTCACGGTTGAAGCTGCTGTTGTTGCGAAGGCGTATCCTTCACAGGCAGTTACGCTGCTGAATGCAAGCGGTTATGTGGTAGCCCAGCGCAAGGCAGCAGTGGCATCGAAGATAACGGGCAGACTCGTAGCGATCTTTGTGGAAGAAGGCAGCCGCATAAAAGAAGGCGACGTTGTCGCGCAGCTTGAGAGTGATGATGCTGCCGCGGCAATGGACCAGGCCTCAGCAAATCTGAAGGTGGCAAAGGCCAACCTTGCGCAGGCAGAGGCTGAACGTGTTGATGCTGCCGTGAATTACCAACGGAGCAAAGAGCTGCTTTCCAAGGGCTTTATCGCAAAGCTTGAATACGACGCAGCAGAGGCCAGAAACAGCAAGGCCGACGCCGCAGTAGCAGCTGCCGCGGCTTCTGTCAGGGCTGCATCTGCAGCGCTGCGGGAGGCTGAGGTGACGCTGGCATACTCCCGCATCCGCGCGCCCTTCGATGCCGTTGTCCTTACCAAGAATGCCGATGTGGGCGATATCATCACGCCGCTCGGCGCTGCGGCAAATGCCAAGGCCGCAGTCGTATCGATCGCTGACATGAACTCCCTGCAGGTTGAAGTGGATGTGTCGGAATCGAACATCGGCCAGGTAGCCATGCAGCAGCCCTGTGAGATCCAGCTTGATGCATTTCCCGACGCACGCTTTCGGGGAGAGGTCCATATGATCGTCCCCACGGCTGACCGGACCAAGGCATCGATCCTGGTGAAGGTCCGGTTTGTCGATAACGATCCAAGGATACTTCCGGAAATGAGCGCCAAGGTCGCATTCCTCGAGCGGCGGATCAGCGCAGACGATCTGCATCCGCGGACCGCGGTCCCTGGTGATTCGCTCATGACGAAGAACGACAGATCAGCAGTCTTCCTCATCCGGGACGGCCGGCTGGTCGAAACGCCGGTCTCCATCGGCAACAAGATGGGAGACATGGTCGAGGTGCTTTCCGGCGTAAAAGCTGGAGACCGGATCGTGCGCAGACCAACGGGCGGCTTGAAGACCGGCACACGGGTAAGCGTCGCAGAAAAATAAATGTCTGTTCCGCCTCCCCTAGTCAAGATACGGGACGTTTCCAAGTCCTACCGCCGCGGCAGCCAAATATTGCCGGTGCTCCAGCATATCGTCCTCGATATCGCTGAGGGTGCGTTCTTGGCGCTCATGGGTCCTTCCGGATCGGGCAAAACAACACTTCTGAATCTGATCGCCGGCATTGACCGGGCTGACAGCGGCTCCATTACGGTCGGCGACGTCGATATCATGAGCCTTTCCGAAACCGACTTGGCTGCCTGGCGGAGCAGCAGCATCGGCTTCATCTTTCAGTTCTATAACCTCATCCCTGTTCTCAATGCCCGCGAAAATGTTGAGCTTCCGCTGCTTTTAACGGGGCTCTCGAGGAAGGAGCGCCGTGAGCATGCAGAGACGGCCCTGCAGGTGGTCAACCTTGCCGACCGTATGGACCACTACCCCTCGGAGCTTTCCGGAGGTCAACAGCAGCGCGTTGCGATCGCCCGCGCCGTAGTAACCGACCCCCTCATGCTGGTTGCTGATGAGCCTACAGGCGATCTTGACCGGGCATCAGCGAAGGATATCCTAGACCTCATGTGCAGACTTAACACCGAACTGGGCAAGACGATCATCATGGTCACCCATGATCCGCGGGCTGCGGAACGCGCCCATATCATCCGAGATCTTGACAAGGGAGTCCTGAACGATGTTTCTGGCCAAACTCCTCTTTAAAAACGCCTTCCGGCACAAGCTTCGCACGGCACTGACCGTCCTCGGCGTCGCAGTAGCCGTACTTGCCTTCGGCTTGTTGAGGACCGTAGTGAGCGCCTGGTATTCCGGCGTTGAAGCGTCGTCAGCCAGCCGCCTTGTTACGCGGAATGCTATATCCCTTGTGTTCATGCTCCCTGCATCCTACCGGGAAAAGATACGGCAGATAGAAGGGGTGAAGACTGTTTCGTGGGGAAACTGGTTCGGCGGCATATACATCGACGAGAAGAATTTTTTCCCGAACTTTGCCGTCGATCCGAAGACCTACCTCGAACTATATCCCGAATATCTCCTTTCCCTTGAGGAAAAGACCGCCTTTCTGCATGACCGGAAGGGCTGCATGGTAGGCCGCCTTACCGCACGGAAATACGGCTGGAAGCAGGGCGATACGGTGACGCTCAAAGGCACGATATTCCCCGGCAACTGGGAGTTCGTTGTTGACGGCATCTACCGCGGCCGCGACCGGGGCACTGATGAGTCCCAGTTCTTCTTCCATTGGGAGTACCTGAATGAGTCCATGAAAAAGACCGCGCCCGAAAGGGCGGAACAGATCGGCTTCTTCATCCTCGGCATCAAGAATCCCGATCGCGCTGCCGAGGTCGCTGCTGCCGTGGACCGCTCGTTCAAGAATTCGATCTCCGAAACGATCACGGAAACGGAAAAGGCATTCCAGATGGGTTTCGTATCCATGACCGAAGCGATCGTCATCGCAGTTCAGCTCGTCTCATTCGTGGTCATTATCATCATTATGGCAGTCGTGGCGAACACCATGGCAATGTCCGTGCGTGAGCGCACCGGTGAATATGTCGTGTTCAAGACTCTCGGTTTCGGCTCCTATCACCTCGCGGGCCTTATCTTCGGAGAGTCTTTCGTCATCTGCCTGACGGGCTGTGCAGTCGGTATCCTGGGGACCTTCCCTGCGGCAAAGGCCTTCGGCGATGCCATGAGCACGTTCCTCCCGGTCTTCTTTGTGTCGCCCCGTACGGTTTATCTCGATGTCCTGGCCTCCGTTGCCGTCGCAACTATCGCTGCGCTCATACCCGCCTTCAGAGTCATGCATATCGGCATCGCTCAAGGGCTCAGGAAGGTGGTTTAGATGAAAATACCTGTTGCCTACAGCTACCGGAACCTTTGGACACGCCGGCTGACCACGGTCTTCACCGCATTCGGCATGGCCCTCGTGGTATTCGTCTTTGCCGCGATCCTCATGCTTGCAGAAGGGCTTCGGAAAACCCTGGTCGAAACCGGCTCCCCTGATAATGTGGTGGTGATCAGGAGTGCTGCCGGGTCTGAAGTGCAGAGCACTATCGACCGTCCAGCTGCCGCCATTGTGGAAACAGAGCCGGAGATAGCAAGCGGCGCGGACGGAAGAAATCTGGTGGCAAAAGAGCTGGTGGTCCTGATAAATCTCCAGAAACGGGGGAGCACCAAACCCGGCCAGGTCGTCATCAGAGGGGTGACGGAAACGTCTCTGGTATTGAGACCGCAGGTAAAGCTCGTTGCCGGAAGGCTGCCCAGACCCGGCTCGCACGAACTGTTGTCCGGTTCGAGCATTGCAAAGCGCTTTCAGGGCGGCGGCTTGGGCGAGCGGCTTCGTTTTAACAACCGCGAGTGGACGATCTCCGGTGTTTTTGACGCCGGCAACACCGGATTCAATTCAGAGATCTGGGGAGATGTCGACCAGCTGATGCAGGCATTTCGCCGGCCGTCCTATTCATCGGTGATCTTCTGCCTGCGGGACCCTTCGGCATTCAGCAGGTGCAAAGCGCGCATTGAGTCTGATCCTCGCCTTGCGCTCGAGGCAAAGCAGGAGACGGAATATTATGCCGACCAATCAGCAGCGATGGCGAAATTTCTCCGTATCCTCGGCATCTCCCTGACGATCATCTTTTCTATCGGCGCGATCATCGGCGCCATGATCACCATGTACTCCGCCGTAGCCAACCGCACCGCGGAGATCGGCACGCTCCGCGCCCTCGGGTTCCGCAGAAGGACCATCCTCACCGCCTTCATCATGGAAGCGATGTTCCTCGGGTTCGTCGGCGGCTGTGCCGGCCTCTTACCTGCAGCTTTTCTGCAGCTCTTCACGATTTCGACCCTGAACTTTCAGACCTTCTCCGAACTTGCCTTCTCATTCACCCTCACGGCAGGCATAGCAGCCTATTCCCTGCTCTTTTCGCTCATCATGGGGTTTATCGGGGGTGTGCTGCCGGCCTTCCGCGCAGCGCGGATGAAGATCGTCGATGCCTTGCGGACCGGATAGCTGCAGCGGTCGTCAGGCTCAGGGTTTCCTTTCTTCGGGCCGTCCACAGATCATTTCCCGCACGGCATGGAGCGCTTCTTCCCTGCTGGTGATCTTACCGCTGTCCTGCGCAAATCGCAACCGGGAAATGACTTTGCCCATCGCCAGGCCCGGCTTCATGCCCAGGGCGATCAAATCGTCACCGCTTATAAGAAGGGGGGCGAAGAGCCTCGGACGAAGGGAACCGAAATAGTTCTGTATGCTCTCTTGCATCCATGCAATGACCCGTTGCCGGTAATCGGCCCCTGACGCCGACCCGAGACTGCTCATAACATCCGCCATCGCCAGGACGAGCACCGGAACGGCGTCGTCCCGCATCCTGCCGAACCAGCGTACGATTGCACTGGTCTTCGTCCCGGAGGAAGAGAAGAGCAATGGCCGGAGATGCTCCCGAACCATGCGGCAGACGAGATCCTTCGACCGGTTCGGCATCCTCAACCGCTCGCAAACAGCTTCTGCAACAGCGGCACCGGCCCTGTCATGTCCCCGGAAGGTGATACGTCCGTCCGGCCGTACCTCCCGGGCAGAGGGTTTTCCGGCATCGTGCAGCAGGCACGCCAGTTTTACGAGGGAGGAGATTCCCCCGGAAAGGATACCTGCTATGGAACTGCCGACGTCTCCGAAATGTCCTGCCAGGTCGCTCAACACATGTTCGACATTCTCCATGACGAGCAGTGAATGCTGCCAGACATCCGTATGGTGGTATTCGTTCTGCGCGCATCCCTTCATCGGTATGATTTCGGGAAACAGCACCGCAAGGATATGACGTTCATCCAATACGCGGAAATAATGCGTGCTCCGGTCGGTTCCGAGAATGTGATGCAGCTCATGCCAAACCCGCTCTCCGGAAACGCCGTGTAAAAGCCCTGCCTGCCTCGTCATCTCCTGCAGTGTTGTTTCTTCAATAGAAAACTGCAGTGTCGCAGCATGACGCACCGCGCGCAGAATTCTCAGGGGGTCCGACACCAGCGCACGATCGCTCACCATCCTGACCTTCTTCATCCTCAGATCTTCTGCTCCTCCCAGCAGATCGATGAGGTCACCGTACACGCTATGTCCGCGGATCTCCAGCGCCATGGCGTTGATGGTGAAATCCCGCTGGTACAGATCCTCGGCAATATCCCTGCCCCGCATCTCCGCAAGATCGATGAACGCATCGGGACAGGTCCTGTCGACGATCCGGTAACAGGGCTCGCCGGGTTTCTTTTCCATGGGCACGAGCGCTGCATTCGTGCGCCGGGCAATGTCGGCGGCCACCGCTCCGGCGTCTCTGCAGACCAGGTCGAGATCGTGCGGGACATGTCCGAGCAGCAGGTCACGAACAGTACCCCCCACAAGGTATAAAGGCTGTTCGCAGATACTGCCAGAACCGAACCATGTTTCCAAAGCAGCGGCAATCTCTTCCCGTCTCATTATCACCAACTATAGCATATCGCCTCATGGGCGACACCCTCTCCGCACTGAACCGCACCGGCACTTTCGCAGTTCCTGCCCTGTGCTGAAAGAAGGAGATCTATGCTACAATAACCACATTCTTTGGTCCCCGGTATGCACGTATCTGCTGCAGTCCGTGTGCGGCCCTGCGCAACAGTCATGTGTGAATCTCGTCAGGTCCGGAAGGAAGCAGCGATAAGCATTTTGCCTGTGTGCCGCAGCAAGCCGCTCACGGGCTGGAGCGGATACGCAACCATAACCGGCAATGAGATAACCGTGATCCGTTTACAGCGGGCCGACCTGAAGAGTTTCGATTCCGGAACCTTGCATATTACGGTCACGGGTCACATATCGTTCATCATGATTCGCTGATTACACGGAATAATGAGCTACTTGGTACTGGCACGAAAATGGCGGCCGAACGTCTTTGAGGATCTGGTGGGGCAGGAGCCCATCACCCGCATTCTCACGAATGCTGTTGCTCAGGGAAAGATTTCTCATGCCTATATCTTTTCCGGTCCCCGCGGTGTCGGCAAGACATCAACTGCCCGCATCCTTGCCAAGGCACTGAACTGCAAGGAAGGTCCTACGGCCACTCCCTGCGGCACCTGCGACTCCTGCCGGGGCATCGCGGAGGGCTCCTCCGTTGATGTCATCGAAATCGACGGTGCTTCGAACAACAGCGTCGATGATATCAGAGACCTGCGGGAACGCGTGAAATATGCCCCTGCGGGCGGGAACTACAAGGTCTATATTATCGATGAAGTCCATATGCTCTCCACCTCGGCCTTCAATGCACTTCTGAAGACTCTTGAAGAGCCGCCGGCCCATGTCATCTTCGTCTTGGCAACGACAGAGTTAAAGAAGATCCCGGCAACGGTCCTCTCGCGGTGCCAGCACATGCCCTTCAGAAGAATAGCTACCCAAGCAATCAAAACGCGGCTCAGGCATATTGCCGAAACAGAAGGTATCAGGATCTCCACTCATGCCCTCGGACTGGTTGCCCGGGCAGCCGACGGCAGTATGCGGGACTCGCTGACCATACTGGACCAGATATCATCCTTCACGGACGAGATCAGCGAGGAGCATGTGCAGAATCTCCTCGGCTTGACGGATTTCGGGATGCTGTCGAAGGCCTCGCAGGCGCTCATCACCGGCAATCGCGTAAACCTTCTGGAGATCATCAACCAGCTTACCGAACAGGGGGCCGACTTCAGGACCTTTTCCCGCGAGCTCGCACAGTTCTTCAGGGACCTTCTGATAGCACGCGTCATGAAGAATCCTGAGGACGTGCTCGAGCTGAGCGACGATGAGCTCGCGGCAGTGAAGGAGCTTGTTGCCGCCGCGACAGAAGACCAGCTCACGCTCATGCTTTCTGAGGTGATGAAAGCGGAGACTGACGTGCGCAATTCTTCCCTACCCCGGATGGCCCTCGAGATGGCGCTCATTCGGGCAAGCTTCCTGAGCAGCCTGAAGCCGGTAAAGGAGATCATTGAGAATCTTGACCGGCTGGCCGGACATCTGACACTCGAGCCGGCAGCACGTCCTGAAACAGGGGTCGCTCCTCCGGCAGCAGTGCCAACACCCCGCCAGACAGAGTCCCCGGCAACGGATGCGGTCAGGAAGAAAGCGTCGCTTATTTCGCCGCAGCCGGAAACAGACGCAGCTGTCCCGGATGAAGAAGAGCACGCAGCCTTGTCCCCTTCCGACCGCAGTGATGATGATGAGGCCGAAGATGCCGCAGCAGAAGATACGCCTCCGGCTGCGCATATTCCCGAAGTCGGGGACATATCATCCCTCTGGGAAAAAGTGATCGAAACGATCGACGCCCCGCTTGCTTCAAAACTTGAACATGCCCATGTCGAACTGCACGGCTCAGAGCTGCGGATCATCCTGAACGGGGGGCATGCTGTTTTCAAGGATAGGATCAGCGGGAATCTCAAAGCCATCGAGCAGAAGGTGGCTGAACATGCCGGCAGGAAACTCGGCGTGACGATCATTGTCCAGCAGAAGAAGGCGGCAAAAAAAAGTGACCTGAAGGAAAAAGCCCTCAAGGAGCCGCTCGTCAAGGAGGCGCTGGAACTCTTCGAAGGGCGCATCGTTGATGTAACGCCTGTCGAGGACGCAGGAACAAACAAAAACGGAGGAGACCATGTCTAAGAAAATGCTGGGAGACCTTATGCGCCAGGCGCAGAAGCTCCAGGAAGAGATGATGAAGGCCCAGGAAGAGGCCAAGAAAAGGACGGTGGAGGCGACAGCCGGCGGCGGTATGGTGACGGTCGTTGCAAGCGGCGCCGGAGACATTGTCTCCATAAAGATCGAAAAAGATGTCGTAAACCCCGATGACGTCGAGATGCTCCAGGACCTTATCCTCGCTGCATCCAATGAGGCGCTCAGGAGGGCTCAGGAGATGGTAAACACCGAGATGTCAAAGCTCACCGGCGGGCTCAATATACCGGGCATGGGCAACCTCGGCGGCATGTTCGGGCGATGACAGGGCAGTGAACCGTGTATGGTGCATACGTGACTGCGATACATGCTGTGCATTATTCACGGGGTCTTAAGGACTGAGCTTTGCACGGTATCATTGAAAATCTCATCAATCAATTGACGCGTCTGCCCGGTATCGGCAGGAAATCGGCACAGCGTCTCGCCTTCTTTATCCTCTCCATGCCCGAGGCAGAAGCGCTGTCCATCGCCGACGCCATACGGACGGTTAAGCAGACAGCCCGCTTCTGCAGCCAATGCTTCAATATCACGGACAGCGATCTCTGCGAGATCTGCAGCGACGAATCCCGCGACCGCTCCCGCATCGTGGTGGTGGAAGAACCGAGCAATATTCTGGTTATTGAGCGGGCAAAGGCCTTTCGGTGTCTCTATCATGTGCTCCTGGGGGCCCTCTCGCCCATAGACGGCATCACCCCGGAACGACTGAAGATCGATGAACTTGTGGGGCGCGTGAAGGACCATGACATCCGCGAAGTGGTGATCGCCACGAACCCTACCACGAAGGGCGAGATCACGGCACAGTATATCAAGGAACAGCTGGCACCGCTCAACGTAAAGGTCACCCGCATAGCTTACGGCCTCCCCATGGGCAGCGACATCGAATTTGCCGACGAGGTCACCCTCGGCAAGGCTCTGGAAGGCAGAAGAGAACTGTAAGCATACTGCTCCGTTTTGCTTCTTCTCCTCAGCAGGAACAGAACCATAATGCACAGACCGGCCGCAACAGCCTGCAGCAGATCCCGGATCTGAGACCGCTGATTATCCAGGAATGGCATACGTCTCCCCGGACCGGTCGTACTCACAGGAAGATACGGCAGAGTGTCCATCCTTACCGTCTTTTCGGGAGCCGCAGACAGAGGATCGGCTGCTGATCGGCATTCTCACTTCCTGAGGCATGCGTCTCTGGGGAGCTGCTGTCCCTGAATTGATCCGCAGGGAGTTACCGTGCTCGTCGTGCAGATGATGTTCACCACAGTCCAGGTCCCACGCTGCACCGTACTTCAGACAACAGTGGGCATCCTGATAATCTGCCTTGCCCGGATGTGCCGGGGATTCAAAAGAACCGGCGAGGAGGAGCACAAGAACGAGGCATCAGCGCATCGATGCCATACCTCTCAGCTGCGGGTATGCGCCTCTCGTATCTTCTCGCCCCAGGCAGCTGCCGTTCCGAGAATCTCAGCCTCATCGGCAGTTGTCAGCTTCTTCTGCCGAACAACCGGTCTGCCGTCCACCAGCACGGTATCGACATCAGCGGCATGGAGGGAATAGACCATATGGGAATAGATATCATAGAGCGGCGTGAGATGAGGCCGGTTCAGGTCCGCAAGGACGATATCCGCAGCCTTCCCTGCCTCGAGACTGCCGGTCATCGTGCCGAGACCCAGCGCCTCGGCCCCCCATCGGGTCGCCATCAGGAAGGCCTGCTTGGCGTTCAGTACGGTCGGGTCGCCTGACACTGCCTTGTGGACCTTGGCAGCCGTAGACATCTCGTTCAGGATATCCAGATCATTGTTGCTCGCAGCGCCATCCGTGCCGAAGGTGACCCGGACACCGGCCTTCAGCATCGCCGCAACCGGTGCAATGCCCGACGCAAGCTTCAGATTGCTCTCGATGCAATGCGCCACCCCGGTGCCGCGCGCCGCAAGCACCGCGATCTCCTCCGGCTCCAGCCAGACGGCATGCGCTGCAATAAGATTTTCGTTGAGGAACCCCAGCGCATCGAGATATGCAACAGGACGCTTCTGATACCGGGACAGGATTTCATTGACTTCCCAGGCCGTCTCTGAGAGGTGTATCTGCAGCGGCACGCCATGTTTTTCAGCACGTTCCTTTGACTTCTTCAGGGTCTCGGGAGAACAGGCATAGGCAGAGTGGTCAGCGATCGAGGGTGTGATCAGGTCATCGCCTTTCCACGTTGCGATGAGACGCTCGGCATTGGCGAGATAGTCATCTGCGTTCTTGCCGGTGGCCGTGGGAAAATCGACGATACCGGCCCCGATGACCGCCCGCATCCCGATCTTTTTTGTGGCGCGCGCTCCGCTGTCGCTGAAGAAATACATGTCAGCGTACGTCGTAATGCCCGCCCTGAGCATTTCAAGGCAGGCAAGCTCTACCGCATCCTGGACAAACTCCGGGCTGAGCCATCTGCCTTCAGCAGGCCAGATATGCTCTTCGAGCCAGACCTTGAGCGGGAGGTCGTCAGCCAGTCCCCGGAAATAGACCATGGCGGCATGCGTATGCGTATTCACCAGACCCGGAAAGGCCACCTTGCCCTCACCGTCGATCGTCTGCTTCGCGCGAAATTTCTTCAACAGCTCATCAGCAGGACCCACGGCGGCGATCTTCTTATCATCAACTGCTATCGCGCCGTGCCGGATAACCGTAAGCCCCTGGTTCATGGTCAGGACATAATCGGCTGTGATGATTATGTCAGCAGATTGCATCTACGTTTTTATCTCCCGTCATATAACCTTTGACGATCTCTATCGCAGCAGAAGAACGCCTGCACTCAGGCAGGGCAGGTGTTCAGAAATGCCGGTCACAGCGATTCCAAGGAGCATCGCCCCTGTCCCGATGAATCGGCAGGGGCTATAGGCCATGCCGTCATGAGATCTCTATCAGCCTCTCCGCGATCTGCACCGCATTGAGGGCAGCGCCCTTCCGGAGGTTGTCGGAAACAATCCAGAGATTGATCCCCTTCTCTATAGTCTCGTCCAGGCGAATCCTGCCGACATAGGTCTCGTCCTTGTCAGCAACATCGATAGCCAACGGGTAGATGTTCTTTTCCGGAGCATCGTAGACGATCACGCCGGGCGCTTGGGCAAGCAGAGCGCGCACCTCGTTGGCGGTCAGCTTCTTCTCTGTCTCGATATTCAGGCTTTCCCCATGGCACCTGAAGACCGGCACGCGTACGGCCGTTGCCGTGACCCTGACGGTATCGTCGCCCAGAATCTTTTTCGTCTCGTTCGCCATCTTCATCTCTTCCTTCGTATACCCGTTGTCGAGGAATGCATCGATATGGGGAAGACAGTTAAAGGCGATCTGGTGCGGATAAACACTCCTCCTGACCTGCCGAAAATTGAGCAGGTCAGCGGTCTGCTGCCCCAATTCCTCCATCGCTTTCTTGCCGCTGCCCGAAACGGACTGGAAGGTCGTGACCACGACGCGCCGAACCTTTGCCGCATCGTGGATCGGCTTGAGCACAACAACCATCGGTATCGTGGAGCAATTGGGATTGGCTATGATGCCCTTATGTCGCTTCAAAGCCTGCGCGTTCACCTCCGGGACCACGAGCGGCACCTCCGGGTCCATCCTCCATTGGCTTGAGTTGTCGATGACAATGCATCCCGCCTTTACGGCCACAGGAGCCCAGCGGGCAGAACGCTCCGACCCGGCAGAAAAGAGCGCGATATCGATCCCGGCAAAGCTGTCGGTCTTCAGCGTCTCGACCGGCAAATCCCGGCCGTCGAAATTCAGCGTTTTACCCTCCGACCCCTCTGATGCGAAGAGCCTGAGTCTTTCCAATGGAAACGCCCGCTGCTCCAGCGTCGCTACCATTTCCTCGCCGACCGCACCGGTCGCACCCACCACGGCGACCGCATATGCCCTCTTCTGCTTCAGCAAGCTACCCTTCCACGAGGATGCGGAGCATGCGCCGGAGCGGCTCTGCAGCTCCCCAGAGCAGCTGGTCGCCACAGGTGAAGGCCGAGAGGAACTGCGGGCCCATGTTCATCTTGCGCAGACGGCCCACGGGCACGGTCAGCGTCCCGGTTATGGCTGCAGGCGTCAGCTCGCGCATGGTCGTCTCGCGGACGTTGGGTATCAGTTTCACCCAGGAGTTATGCTTTGCGATCATATCGTTGATCTCATCAAGGGGGACGTCCTTCGAGAGCTTTATGGTCAGGGCCTGGCTATGGCAGCGCATGGCACCGATGCGAACGCAGAGGCCGTCTATCGGGATGGGGTTCGCCTCCCGATCAAGGATCTTGTTCGTCTCTGCCTGTCCCTTCCACTCTTCCTTGCTCTGGCCGTTGTCGAGCTGTTTGTCGATCCAGGGGATAAGGGAGCCGGCGAGGGGGACACCGAAATACGCCTTGGGAAAACTCTCTTCGCGGAGGATGCCGGCAACCTCCCGGTCGATCTCGAGGATTGCCGAGGCCGGATCGTCCAGCAGGACCTTGGCAGCGCGGTGCACTTCGCCCATCTGCTGCAGCAGTTCACGCATATTGTTCGCACCTGCGCCGGAGGCGGCCTGATAGGTCATGGCGCTCATCCACTCCACGAGGCCAGCTTCATAAATGCCGCCGAGTGCCATGAGCATAAGCGAGACCGTGCAGTTGCCGCCGATATAATTCTTTATCCCCTTGGCAAGTCCGTTGCGGATGACCTTGAAGTTCACCGGATCGAGAATGATAATCGCATCCTGTTCCATGCGGAGGGTCGAGGCGGCATCGATCCAATGGCCGTTCCACCCCGCAGCACGCAGCTTCGGGAAGACCTCGGACGTGTACTCGCCGCCCTGGCAGGAGACGATGATCTCCATCGCCTTCAGGTCGTCGATATTCTTCGCATCCTTCAGCAACGGCACGTCCCTGCCGATCTTCGGCCCTGCTCCCCCCACGTTCGACGTCGTAAAAAAGACCGGATCAACAAGATCGAGGTCCCCTACCTCCAGCATCCGGCCCATGAGCACCGAACCGACCATACCGCGCCAGCCCACAAAACCAACTCGCTTCATGTCTCTGCTCCCTTAGCGTGAATTTTAAGGTGTTATTATACTGAAACCACGGTGCTCTTTGCACGAAAGGGCTGACAGCATATCCTATGCGTTCTGCTTATCGTACAGCGCATCGAGCGGGCTTATGGGGGCGTTCGTCATGTCCCGGAGCACATGGGTATAGATCATGGTCGTCTCAACATTCTTATGGCCGAGTAGGCTCTGGACTTCGCGGATGTTCACCCCCGCCTGCAGCAGATGCGTCGCGAAACTGTGGCGGAGCGTATGTACCGAGGCATGTTTGTGAATGTCCGCCTTTCGTAGCGCTGCTTTCATTGCAACCTGTATCGATTTGTCACTGATATGATGTCTGCCTACTCTGCCGCTTCGGGGGTCAACAGACAGTTTCGCAGAAGGAAACACATACTGCCATGCCCATTCCTTTCCCGCAGTCGGATACTTGCGGGCAAGCGCATCAGGTAGATATACCTCACCATGTCCGGCGGCAAGATCTTTCTCATGGAGGACTTTTATCCCAACCAGATGTTCCTGCAGACGCTTCTTGACCGTCTCCGGCAGGACGGTTGACCGGTCCTTGTCTCCTTTGCCGCTCCGCACATAGATGGTGGCCGCATCGAAATCGATGTCCTTTACCCGGAGCCGGGCGACTTCCATCAACCGCATACCTGAACCGTAGAGGAGTTCCGCGATCAGCCTGTTCAACCCGCTCATCTGCGAAAAAAGTCTCTTCACTTCGTTCACCGTAAAAACCACGGGAACCTTCAGGCCTCTTTTTGCGCGGACCGTCTCGTCAAGCCCCTCGGGATTGAAATGCAGCACATTGCGGAAAAGGAACAGCACCGCACTGAATGCCTGGTTCTGGGTTGAAGCGGAAACCCGCTGTTTCAGTGCAAGGTGGCTGAGGAAATTCTTGAATTCAACAGAAGATATCGATGAAAGGTCTTTCTTTTCGGTCTGCGTCACATAAGCCAGAAAACGTTCAGTCCACTGCAGATACGTGCGCTCTGTGCTGTAGGAATAATGCTTCAGCCTGATCAGGCGCTTTAGTTCCTTCACCAAGCTTGGGATATCATCTGCGGCCATTCGGCCGGATTCGCCACTTCTACCCTTGCCGAGGAAGTGGAAATAGTAAAGCTGAAGTGCATCATCCGCTTGCCGCGGCTGCCAATCGAGCGTCTTGGGGTCGGAGCGCAAGCCATCGAGAAATTCGAAGACACCGGTCTCATTGTATGCTGTAGAGGTTAGCTCCTTTTTCCGTGCATACTGCAGATATCTGCTCACCCAGTAGGCGAAATAGGGCACATTCTTTTCCGGGACGAGCTTTCGATCGAGGAGGTATTGCTGAAACTCCGGCAGGCTCGTATTTTTGTTGCTTGCCAAATTTCCCATATTATACGACTGTCGCTTTTAATCCTTATTACCAGGTTATACGAAAAGCCTAACACTTTTACTATTGTATTTANNCCGCCAGAGCTCAGCGCCGCATTAACTGCAAAATAGCTATATGAAGGCAAGATTAATAAAGAAGCAGTCGGCAGATGATAACTATGCCATGAATTCTCTGACTTTAAACAATGTGTATGAGGTTATAGGGATCGAGGCGAATTCTTACAGAATAATTAGCGACATAGACAAAGAACCGTATCTTTACCCGCCCGATTGTTTTGAAATTGTCGATGATTCCATACCAACATTTTGGAAGACAGAATACGGAAAAGATAAAGAACGTTACTCCTATCCTTCAAGTTGGTTCGCGGTCGGCTTTTTCGAGGACTATTTTGAAAACGTCAAGGAAGTGCGTAATCAATTCTGGAAAGAATACAAAGAATACTTCGGCAGTTAACAACCAAATCAACCCGACTGGCGGTATCGCTGGTTTGTTTTTGGCATGGCTGATCGCCACAGCGGGTTATTTAGGTCGTTCGGCGGGAACGATGAGACCGNNCCGCCAGAGCTCAGCGCCGCATTATCCCTTAGAGGCATCTATAATCCTCCTGCCCCATTTCGTGCTTGAAGGCTTTTTGTCATTCAGAACAAAAGTCAGAAATCGGGCGCGTTCAGAACAGTTCATGCAGTTTGTCCAATTCGAGCAGATGCCATCCCGTGAAGAACAAAAAACATTCTCACAAACCCATGAAAGGCGTGGGATAACAATTGCATCAACGCCGACGCGGTTCCCGCGTCTATTCTTTTTCATTCCGGCCTCCTCTCCGCGCGGGTTATGCACCCGTTAAACCCATGAATAATACTGAGAGGCAAAAATGAAACGGTCAGTCGGACTCACAATTCTAGCAATATTATTATTTCTTCAATCAATTGCCTGCTTTGCTAATCTGGTCGGAGGCGTACAGCCGAAAACTGCAATTACACAGATATTAACTGCATTATATGGAACATCTGCATTGATAACGGCTACCGGGTTATGGAAGATAAAGCCATGGGCATACAAAGCATTTTTGATTTTAGCTGCGGTTGTGGTAGGCACCCTTCTTGATTTTCAATTCGGGAGGTTCGGAATGTACAAAGCCCCTATTCCAGCTTTCATTTTATTTGCACTATTCGTCTTCACGCTTCTCTGGTTAATGACAAAATACTTTAAGAAAAAGACACTGAAGGTTTAACAAATTGCTCCAGAGCGACACGGGATTAAAGCGTTTTGATTTTCATTCTATCCTTATTTCCCCGTGCGCCTGAGCATGGTCGTTGGACCGCAAATGAATAATAAAATAAGAAATATAATAATCGGTATAGTGGGTGCCGTTTCAACTATCGTTCTCTGTTCCGGTGCCTATGTTCCGACAAATAGAAACGCAATAATTTCACTTCCTGAAAAAACTATTCATTGTAGAATCTCAGGGTTTGTCCTATTTCCGATAACTGCGGAGGGTGCATTTCCGCATTGGGTTAACACCGTCGATATTTTACTAAATGACGGCACTGAACTGTCGAAATCAGGCCGAACTGAATATACGGCATTTAAAAACTTCAAAACCCGTTACGACGAGATTACATCTGGCAATCTTATTCTCGACTACAAGAACAAAACAGTCAGAGTGAACTTCAAATATAACGACACATACAAATGGCAACGAGTTAACGGCGACTTTCCTATTGAGACGACAAATGATTAAGAATGGTCCAACACCTATAAGGCCCACGACT
>DKBH01000093.1 GCA_002451165.1 Nitrospiraceae bacterium UBA6905 | reverse complement strand
ATGGATGCTCAGGACGCTGATCACCGCTTCAACGCCTCCGGCAGCGCCGAGCAGATGGCCCGTCATCGATTTCGTTGAGCTCACGGCCAGTTTATAGGCATGCTCTCCGAAAACATGCTTGATCGCGAGCGTTTCAAGTTCGTCACCATGCTTGGTCGAAGTCCCGTGGGCATTGATATAATCGACCTCCGACGGAGAAATGCCTGCATCATGAATTGCCATGGCCATACAGCGGGCAGCGCCTTCGCCTTCCGGTGCAGGCGACGTGATATGGTATGCATCACCCGACAAACCGTATCCGATCAGTTCGGCATAAATTTTCGCACCACGCCGAAGCGCATGGTCGAGTTCCTCCATGATTACGATACCCGCCCCCTCCCCCATAACAAAACCGTCCCGGTCCCGGTCAAAGGGCCTGCTCGCCTTTTCCGGATCGTCATTCCGCGTAGAAAGGGCCTTCATCGCATTGAATCCGCCAATGCCCATAGCAGTGATCACCGCTTCGGTACCGCCGGCTATCATGGCGTCGGCATCTCCGCGCTGGATAACCTTGAAAGCATCACCGATTGCATGACTGCCGGTAGCACAGGCAGTGGCCGGAGCAGAATTAGGACCTTTGGCGCCGAACCGTATCGATATCTGTCCTGCGGCAAGATTGATGATGAGCATGGGGATGAAGAACGGCGTTATCTTCCTCGGCCCTTTTTCAAGCAGAACTTTGTGGTAATGCTCAATGGCAGGAAGACCTCCCATACCAGCTCCCACATAGACACCGCAACGGGGAGCATTTGCTTCATCGATCTTCAGGCCTGCATCTTCCATAGCCATGGTCGATGCGGCGATGCCGAAGTGGATAAACCTATCCATCTTCTTTATCTCTTTGATTTCGATATACTCTTCAGGATTGAAACCGTGGACCTCGCCGGCGATTCGGGTAGGAAACATCGCTGTATCAAAATGGGTAATTCTCCGGATGCCCGATCGTCCCGCCATAAGCGCTTCCCAGCTTTTCCTGACGCCAATGCCGAGAGGGGTAACGAGACCGACCCCGGTTATTACGACGCGTCTTCTATGCATTAAGCCTGTTTGTTTTTAATATATTCGACAGCGTCCTTGACTTTCTGAATCTTTTCAGCATCCTCGTCGGGTATCTCGATATTGAAAGCCTCCTCGAATGCCATAACCAGTTCAACCGTATCCAGAGAGTCAGCACCGAGATCTTCTACAAATGAAGATTCCGGGGTGATCTCGGCAGCATTCACGCCAAGTTGTTTCGCGATAATCTCTTTTACCTTTTCATCTACCATTCTCTTACCTCCATTTAATTTTCAGGCATCATCTGCGCAACATTTACATATACATGCCCCCATTCACATGGATTACCTGACCAGTGATATATCCGTTTCCCGGCTCTGCAAAGAAAACGACCGCATGGGCGACATCATCAACAGAACCGAACTTTCCGATAGGTATTGATTGTAACATTTCCTGTTTGATATTTTCACTCAGCGCATCAGTCATCGCTGTGGAGATGAACCCCGGAGCGACTGCATTCACCGTTATACCCCGGTTGGCATATTCCCGTGCCGTGGTCTTGGTAAGGCCGATGATACCAGCCTTCGATGCGCTGTAGTTCGCCTGCCCCGGATTCCCCATGAAAGCCACAACCGATGCGATATTGACGATTCTGCCGTAGCGCTGTTTTACCATTACCTTAACTGCCTCTTTTGAACAGAGAAACGCCCCTTTCAGGTTAATCCCGAGAACAAGGTCCCAGTCCTCCTCCTTCATCCGTAACAGCAAGCTATCTCGTGTAATGCCGGCATTGTTGACCAACACATCAAGCCTGCCGAACTCCTTCATCACGTCGGCAAAGACCCTAGTAACATCAAGAGACTTAGAGACGTCAAGATTCGCGGCTTTGACTCTGACCCCTTTTTGTGAAAGTTCTTGCGCAGTCTCCTCTGCGCTCTGGATAGATACGTCCGCAATGACCAGATCAGCCCCTTTTGCTGCAAATTTCTCGGCTATTGCTCTGCCGATGCCACGCGCCCCGCCGGTCACCATGACGACTTGTCCTTTCAGTTCCATAATGCCTCCATGAAAAAAAATCGGTGTAATTTTACCAGAGCATTCCCCTCTTTATCCAGCCTTTTCTCTTTAGAGAGGCCGCAACCATCGGATAATAAAAGGTAAACGTCTCGTTCGAAACGGAATCCATAAAATCCTTGTACGAGCGCATAATGTCATAATGTAACGTCAGCCTGATGCCGGGTACAGAGCTGACAACAATGCCTGAATCAGCGCTTCCGACACTACATCCAGCTCTGTTTGCTTTTTCATGTTTCCTTGCCGTACCATACCTACGATAGCCGGAGATAACGCAGCGGGATGAATATAAGGAGAAGGTATGTCCGAATCAACGATCCAGATTGATGGCATGTCCTGCATGCATTGTGTAATGAGAGTAAAGAAGGCGATCGAAGCACTTCCCGGTATCCAAGGACTGAATGTTGAGGTGGGCAAGGCAACCGTCCAGTTTGATGATGCAAAAACCTCTCAGAAGGATATCGAGGGGGCAATTACCAAGGCAGGCTACAAGATCAAAGGGTAATCAGGCAGCACCCCTGATCGTTGCACCCGTCTTGGTCATCACGAAATCAAGAAGGGAAGCATGGATGGGCTCAACTTCGGCTTCGGCAAGCGTCCTGTCCTTGCTTCGGTAGGTCAATCGTATTCCTAGGCTCTTCTTATCCTTGGGTATGTTCTTACCCTTATAATAGTCGAAAAGCTCTACCCCTTCGATGATTTCTGCCTGATAGTTCCGAAACAGGCTCAGGACGTCTGCAGCGCTTGCGCCATCATCAATGATCAGGGCCACATCCCTTTCGATTGCCGGATATCGCGGTATCTGGCGGTATACCGTCTTCTGCTCAAGATGTGGCATCAGATTATCGATATCAATTTCGAACACAATTATCTGCGGTTTATGGATCTTCATCTCGAGCCGTTCGATGACGTGGGGTCCCAGTTCTCCGAGACAGCCGAGTCTCTTGTCTGCGCAATATATGTCGGCAGACTTGCCGGGATGCAGAAAGGCCTCGTGAGACGGTACCAGTGAGTACGCCGAAACTCGCAGCTCCGCAAACAGTGCTTCAATCGCCCCCTTCACAACATAGAACGGAGGAGTATCATCCTTCCAGATAACCGGCGTAGCATACTGAAAATAAAGTCCGGCAAGTCGTAGCCCTTCGTTTGGCAGCTGCTTCCCCCAGTCAATGAACACCCGTGACAGTTCGAAAAGGCGGATATCCCTGAGTCCCCTCGTTTGATTGTAGAGGAAGTTCCGTATCAGGGACGGAATCAGCGTTGTCCTCATCAGACACTCTTCCTGCCGTAGGGGATTCTTCAACATAATATGCCTGCGCCGGTGTTCATTCCCATGCTCTGCGATCGAAAGGATATCGAGTTCGGCACTGTTCATAAAGCTGAAGTTGACAACTTCATAAAACCCCGCTTTTCGTATTGACTGCCGTATATCCTGTATGGTTCTTTCCCGGCGATTCAGCGTTCCTTCAGAAAGCAAGGTCCGCGGGACCCGAGCCGGAATATTATCGTATCCATAACAGCGTGCAACCTCTTCTATAATGTCCACGGGTTCTGTAATATCACTGCGAAATGCGGGAGGAACCGCAATAAAGTCCGTTCCCCGGTCCTCGATACCGATGCCAATCCCTTGAAGCAGATTCCGTATCACGTCATGTGCAATAGGGACACCGAGAAGGGTATGCACCTTTGCATAGGGGACCGTGATGGCCATGGGAGTAAATTTCACCGGATAGGTATCTACTATATCACTGACCATACCGCCGCCGAGCTCTGCAATAAGAAGCGCAGCCCTATTCAACGCCTGTTCGAGAAACACCCGATCAGTCCCACGTTCAAATCGGTAGGATGACTCGCTCTTCAGACCGAGCATACGGGATGACCTTCTGATGGATGTTGGGGTGAAATAGGCACTTTCGAGAAAAACGTTCTTTGTCGATTCGGTCACGGATGAGCCTGCCCCTCCCATAATGCCGGCAACAGCGACCGGGGCCGCAGCATCCCATATGAGCAGCGTGTCTTCATCGAGCTCTCGTTCCACACCGTCAAGCGTCATCATACTCCTGTCCCTGCCGGCCCGTGCCACCCGAATCTTCTTACCGGCCAATCTGTCGGCATCGAATGCATGGAGGGGGTGCCCGAGCTCCAGAAGCACATAGTTCGTGACGTCTACGACATTATTAATGGATCTGATGTTGCATTTTTCCAGTCTTTTCTGCATCCATTCCGGAGAAGGGGCAACAGAAACTCCGAAAATCGACCTTCCCGTATACCGTGCGCAAAGGTCAGGGTCATCGATGATGACTTCGACCCCTGAAGGATCAGGATGTCCGGTTATGGCCGATTTCGGAAGCATGAGCGGTATACTGAAGACAGCAGCTACTTCCCGGGCAACGCCGAGGACACTAAGACAGTCAGGCCGATTGGGCGTTACATTCACTTCCATAACAACATCACCGTCAATATGTTCCATGCCTTCTACTTCAAGACCAGCCATGGTCAGACGATGGGCGATCTCCTCCGGAGCTGCGCTGACGGCAACAAATTCCTTTATCCATTCGAGCGATATGCGCATGATCGTCTCCTAAAACTGCCGTAAGAATCTGAGGTCGTTTTCATAGAACAGGCGAATGTCGTCTATGGCATACTTCAGCATGGTAAGCCGTTCCACTCCCATGCCAAAGGCAAAACCGGTGAATGCGTCGGGTTCGTAGCCGGACATCTCAAACACCTTCGGGTTGACCATGCCGCATCCCATAACTTCAAGCCAACCGGTTGTCTTGCATACCCTGCATCCTTTCCCGCTGCAGAAGATACAGCCGATATCCACCTCGGCACTCGGCTCCGTAAAAGGAAAATAGCTCGGTCGGAAGCGCACGGGAGTATCCTTGCCGAAAAAACTATGCACAAAAAGTTCCAGCAATCCTTTGAGGTCGCTAAAAGAAATACCGGAATCCACCATGAGGCCTTCAACCTGGTGAAACATCGGTGTATGAGAGATGTCAGCGTCGCATCGATACACCTTTCCCGGTGCGATGATCTTGAGCGGCGGGCGTTGCTTTTCCATCACCCGCACCTGAACCGGTGACGTATGGGTTCGGAGTACCACATCATCAGAAACATAAAAGGTGTCCTGCATGTCCCTGGCGGGATGGTGTCGGGGAATGTTGAGCGCTTCAAAGTTGTAATAATCAAGCTCTACTTCCGGTCCTTCTTCTATCCCGAATCCCATGGATACAAAAATATCCTTGATCTCCTGAAGGACCCTGTTGAGCGGATGGAACCTGCCTGAGAGACTCGGCTTGCCGGGAAGGGTTATATCTATCTTTTCTGCCTGAAGTCGTTTCTGTTGCTCAGCATCCTTCAGGGATTGATCTTTTCGGTACATGATCTGATCAACATATACCTTCAGATCATTGACAGCCTTACCGAAGAGCGGCCGTTCTTCCGGAGGCACTGCGGAAAGGGCCTTTAGTTGCGCTGTTATGAGCCCTTTCCGACCTGTATATTTCGCTCTGAGCTGTTGAAGACCTGTTATATCAGAAACTGCGTTGATTTCGACAAGAAAGGCCTTCTTAAGGGAAAGCAGATCATTCACAGCAGCACTATGATGCGAGCTTTGTCTTTACCGTTTCCGCGATCTGGCTGAATGCCTTGGGATCATGGTATGCAATATTGGCGAGGGCCTTTCTGTCCAGCATAATCTCGGCTTTCTTGAGTCCAGACATGAACTGGCTATAGTTGAGCCCCGAAGCACGCACGGCAGCGCTGATCCTTGTGATCCAGAGAGCCCGGAACTCACGTTTTTTGGCCCTGCGGTCACGATATGAGTATTGGAGCGCCTTATCTACTGTTTCTTTTGCAGCCTTAAAGAGACGCCCCTTGCCGCCGTAATACCCCTTCGCCTTTGCAAGAAGCTTCTTCCTTCTCCTGGTATTCTTTACACCACTTTTTGCCCTCGGCATCTTCTTTTCCTCCTGGTTCTTTCAGCGGGCCGGGAACGTCATATCCGCTGTCCTGCCCGGCAACTGCAACATCTCAGCTGTACGGCAAGAGCGTTTTGATGTTCCGCTCATCGGGTTTCGCCACAATAGCTGCCTGGCGCAGGTTACGTGTCCGTTTAGCCGGCTTGCCGGTCAAAAGATGGCTCTTATAGCCCTTGTAACGTTTGACCTTGCCGGTACCGGTGATTTTGAACCTTTTTGCAGCACCTCTATGCGTCTTCATCTTTGGCATACTATCCTCCCAACATATACTTCCCGCTGAGAAACAGTCCTAGAGCGACTGTACCGGAACGGGACTGACTATTATAATGCAAATGCAGTTATTTTGTCACGAAATCACGTCAGGCCTTCGGAGCAACAACCATGGTGATATGATTGCCCTCCAGGCGCGGCTGTTGCTCGATCTGATACTTTCCCGTGAGGCTTTGTATGATCCGCTCGTAGATTTTCATGCCGAGTTCAGGACGAATGATTTCACGGCCTCTGAAAAACATCACCACCTTAGCCTTGTCGCCTTCCTCGATGAACCGGTTGATATTCCTGATTTTGAGCTGAAGATCATGTTCACCGACCTGGGGTCTGATCTTCACTTCCTTGACATCGATGGTCTTTCGCTGAGTATGTTTCTTGTGGAGTTGGTACTTGTATTTCCCGAAATCGAGGACTTTACATACCGGAGGGTTTGCCGTAGGGGATACCTCAACGAGGTCGAGTTCCCGTCTTTCGGCAACTGCCAGTGCCTCCCGTACTGACATGATGCCGAGTTGTCCGCCGTCGCTGTCGATAACGCGTACCTCTTTCGCCCTGATCTGTTCGTTCACTCTGATGTTTTTTCCGATGTCCCGGTTACTGATGTTTTCACCTCCTGGTGTTGATCTCTTCTGCAAGAAAAGATATAAGTTCATCACTTGTAAAGGGGCCGACATGCTCCCCATTACGCCTCCTCAGGCTCATACTGCCCTGCTCCGCCTCCTTGTCGCCAATGACGATAGCATAGGGCACTTTCCTGACCGTGCTTTTCCGTATCTTATTGCTGATCTTCTCGCTGTCAGCGTCGAGTTCAGCGCGCATCCCTCGCTGTCTCAGCGCATCTGCTATCTCTCCGGCATAACGCGCATGCTTTTCCGATATGGTGAGCACCGATATCTGCACCGGCGCGAGCCAAAGCGGAAATGCACCGGCGTAATGCTCGATAAGCACCCCGAAGAACCGTTCGAGCGACCCCATCAGGGCCCGGTGAACCATGATCGGACGGTGCTCCTTTCCATCCGAGCCACGATAGGTCAGATCAAAGCGCTCGGGAAGATTGAAATCGACCTGGATCGTGCTGCACTGCCAGGCCCTTCCAAGAGAATCCTTTACCTTGATATCGATCTTCGGCCCGTAAAAAGCTCCTCCGCCCTCATCAATTCTGTAGCCTAGATTTTTCGCCCGCAGCGCGCTCTCGAGCGCTGCCGTTGCCTTTATCCAGTGGTCGTCGGTCCCAACATATTTTTCAGGGCGGGTCGAAAGATAGGTATCGAACTCTTCGAATCCGAAGGTCCTGAGAATGAAAAGGATGAAATCGAGGACCGCAAGGATTTCCTCCTCGATCTGGTCTTCGCGTGTAAAGATATGGGCATCATCCTGGGTAAAGCCGCGAACCCGGAGCAGCCCGTGGAGAACGCCTGACCGCTCGAAACGGTAGACCGTTCCCAACTCAGCATATCGCACCGGAAATTCCCGGTAACTCTTCAGGGAGCTCTTGTAAATATTGATATGAAAGGGGCAGTTCATGGGCTTAATTTCGTACGGCGTGCCCTCGACCTCCATGGGGGAATACATGTTCTCATGATAGAAGTCCATATGTCCGCTGGTACGCCAGAGATCAAGCCGCGCGATATGTGGACTGTACAGCAGTTGGTACCCCGCCTTCAGATGCTCGTCCCGCCAGAAATCCTCGATCGTCTTCCTTATCAGTGCACCGTTCGGATGCCAAAGGATGAGTCCGGGGCCTATCTCTTCACTGATGCTGAAAAGGTCAAGTTCCCTCCCGATTCTCCGGTGATCCCGTTTTTTGACCTCTTCGAGAAAATCGAGATAGCTTTTCAGTTCTTTGTGATTGCTGAATGAGGTACCATAGATCCGCTGCAGCATTTTCCGCTTTTCATCGCCCCGCCAGTAGGCACCGGCAATGCTCAGGAGCTTGAATGATGCGATCTTTCCCGTCGAAAAAAGATGCGGACCTCTGCAGAGGTCAATGAAGCCATCTTCCTCGTATGCCGTCACGGTTTCGTCAGGTATTTCTTTGAGCAGCTCCACTTTGTACTGCTCGCCGGCTGCTTCAAAAAGGCTGATCGCTTCTGCCTTCGACATCTCCCTGCGTACGAAATGAGCATCTTTCTTTATGATCTTCTCCATCTCCTTTTCAATGGAGACAAGGTCCTCGGGGGTAAAAGATCTGTCGATGTCGAAATCATAATAAAACCCGTCCTCGATGGCGGGCCCGATCGCCACCTTAGCCTCAGGGAAAAGCCGTTTCACTGCATGGGCCATGACATGCGAGGTGCTGTGGCGATAGATATTCTTCCCCTCGTCCGAATCAAAGGTCACTGCCTCGACAACATCATCGTCTTGTATCGCTTCAAGGGTCTTGAGATCAGCAAGGCGGCCGTTGATCTTAACGGCCAGGGCTTTTGATTTTGCAAGGCGTCTTTCCAGATCGGACATCTCAAGAATATTTAGTTCACTTCCATCGACAGCAACCAGCTTAATGATTACCTACCCCCACAAAGTATGACGTATGCTGCAATAGCGTATATGATACACAATAATATTTTTTTATTTCAATAAGTTTCATATATTAATTAAGCCCTCAGGTTCACAGTGAGACCGTTCACGATGCCACGAAGAGGATGCCCTTCTGCAGTCTGAAGGGAAAGCAGGAGATTTCTGATGAGGATATAAAGAAGCACATGTCGGTCAAATTGATATGCCCAAAAAACTGAAAAAGGCCTCACGAGGCACTGCGTTCGAGACCCGCACCAGTTTCCCATTCTCGTAGTAGCGGACATAGGGGATCTGGTCATTGCGCCACTGATTCTCTTTCAAGCGCAGGAAGTCCTGAAAGCAGCTCAGCTTATTGTAAACAACAAGGTAGATGTCAAGGTCTTCTGAACAGCCGACAGCATCACAGAGCCATGACTCCATGCTCCGCCAGTCAGAACACCAATCCTGGGTCATCACCACGGCCACTTTCTTGCGCGACGCCATAACATCGCTCCCGAACTCGCCAGTCCTGATCGCGTGCAGCAACTGCTCATCCGTCAAGGATTTCGCTTTCATCATACCGTTATATTTTACACGGTAATGCAGGAACGATGAAACCTGCGCAACGCAGTGCTTCGATAGCTCTGCACCCGGACGATATATTCCTGGCATTCGAAGCCCTCATGCGAATATTCCACATGCAGAAGTTAATTCAATGCCTTGAATACGTTCAAGCAGCCTACTAACAAAGCGGGGCTCATAGAGCCCCGCTTTGTTTACCAACGCACCAATACTATCTGTCTAAGGGAGAGTATAGGTAATTCTTGCACTGATTATCCCAAACGTTGCCAAACCGTGTACGTTTGTTGGAGTCCACTCAAGTATGTAAGAAGGTAGTACGGCAGGACCAGTCCCTGCAAGATCAACTGTGTGATTCAATGTCGCAGTCTTGACGAACACGCTTTCAGCATCAGATGCTCCTGCTTCAGCTACGCCAGTCTCAACAAACGCAAGTTCATCTTTTGCTAAAGCAGGGTAAACGCCTGAATATCTAAAGAGGCTAAGTCTAGAGCCACGGCCAGTGTCAAAATCATAGAGTGTTGCAGCAATTTCCGTGATTGTAGCACCTTGGGGCAGATAGGCCGCGACTGCCAATGTAGTAATACGATCTGTTGGTGCTAATATTGTGCGAAATTCACTTGCAGAAATATATTGCCACGTTGTGGCCTGGTCAGTAGGCATGAATTGAACAGATGATACCGTAAAATAACCAGTACCGCCTCCTCCCGCTGCCTGGCAGGTAACGGCACCAGCTGCGTCGATGGCGCGTATTGCCTGGCCAGCAGGGCAGGTACCGCTGACCCTGGCCTGAATTGCTGCTGTATCCACATTCAGCGTGACATCGCCCGTTGTTCCTCCTCCTGTCAGTCCTGTGCCTGCTGTGACCCCTGTAATATCACCTACTCCTGACAGAATTGCTGTATCCACACTCAACGTCACATCACCCGTAGTCGCATTCTGAAGAAGTCCGGTACCGGCAGTGACTGAAGTTACCCCTCCCGAGCCCCCGGAACCACCTGTTAAACTCCACATGGCATAGGGAACCACCCCGAGCATGTCCCTCGCGCCAACCATTTTGTAGGTTCCATCCTTCTTCTTCTTCTCCACCTGCACATAGTACTGCTGTGAGAAATCAACCCCCGTGAAAGGCACTGTGTCACCTAGATTAGTCTTGATCTTTGAGCCAGTCATGGAAACGATCTTTTCCTCTTCCCAGTAGCTACAGATGCCTGCCACAGGATCGTCGCAAAGCGAAAATTTCAAGGTATAATCCTTCGGAAATGCCAAGGTTGTCTTCTTCGTATAGGGGATCGTCTGCTGCACCGGAGTTGCAAATGCCATAGAGATAGATACCAATAAAAACAATGATACCAGTAGTACTACTCTTGTTTTCATAAAACCCTCCTTTATTATTTTCAATCCACCCTTCTTTCTGATTCTGAATTCTTTCTACATTCTTTGTTCTCGGTCTACCCTCCTTTCTTTGTTCTCGGTCTACCCTCCTTTCTTTGTTCTCGGTTCATCTGCCCTTCCTTGTTGCATCACCACGCATCTTCGGAAAATAGTCGCGATAAATCCTGCCTCATTGTTAATCAATATGTTTTGCCCCAACACTTAAACTGACAGTTAAAGGTAATTTTATCACTAAATTATATTTTTGCAACTAATAGGTACATCAAAAATAATCATAGTAAAAAAAATATTTTTAATAATCCCTGATTATCTTACAACTGCTTCAAATTGAAACAATAATTACCTATTTTCAATAGTATAATTTTCATAAGCACCTAGGTTAATAACCCCAGACTGACGTCCGGGACTTTCTAAACAGCATGCAACTTACGGTTGTGCGCCTCCGGTGGATAAACTTCACCCCCGGCGCGACCTCCGGGGGTTTGCGGTGAATGAACTAAAATATTTTATTATCTGCCTGGTTATACTGTATTTTTCCATTTGGGGATATGGGGTGCAGTGTGAATGCCTCTGGGCAGCAATCCTCTGAGCATGTACATTTAGCTACGAGCAGCTATGCAGAAGATCTTGACCGGCAAGCGAGGTAGAGATAAATACAAAGAAGAAGGGCTACAGGATGGTGTATCATGGTAATCCTCCGTTTTATTATGGTAGGCCCGGGCGGTTTCGAACCGCCGACCTCTACCGTGTCAAGGTAGCGCTCTCCCCCTGAGCTACGAGCCTATGATCCGGAAGATGCTGCGAAGCGATATAGATTTAACCCAAAAAACAGGATGTTTGTCAAGAGAAGACAACACATCCTGAGGAAATCAACTGCTGTGAACGACCATTCAAAAGAGTCGCAGATCCACAAATTCGCCCTTTTCAATGCCGCTCCTGTTGAGCGGAATCACAAAAGTCCCGTCAGCTTTGACCAGCGTCCTGATCAATCCTGACTTCCCCAATATCGGCACAGCCCAGATGCCGTCATCCCGCTCCTCGATCATGGCCCGGATATGCTCTTCCCTTCCCCCGGCAGAAGAGACGTTCCGAGAAAGTCGGGCACGAACAATACCCTTCAAACGATATGCAGGTCTATCTTCCAGGCCCGACAGCAGGTTCAGTACCGGCCTGATGAATATCTCAAAACAGACGCTCACCGCAGCAGGATGACCGGGCAGACCAAAGATAGGGACCCCCTGCAGAACACCTCCGATCATCGGCTTACCCGGCTTCAGGGAAACGCCATGGAAAAGGATGCCGGGACTCCCCATATCATCGATAATCCTTGCGATCATATCCTTGGTCCCTACCGAGGTGCCGCCGGATACAGCTATGGCATCAGAATCTTTGAGGGCCTCTTCGACTGCATTGCGTATAGCCGTATACTCGTCACGGTAAATGCCCTTCCGCAAAGGGACCCCTCCTGCAGCAGAGACCATGGCGGCTATCATGTACGAGTTGGAGTCACGTATCTGCCCGACGTCAGGTTTTTTTTCTGCAGCTACTATCTCGTCCCCCGTTGATATGATCGAGACAACAGGCCGCGAAAAAACCCTGATCTCACTCACGCCGATCCCGGTACAGGCGCCGATCTCCTGAGACCTGAGCCTGCTACCGCTTCTCAACACGATCTCTCCCGCTGCTACATCTTCGCCGGTCTGAATGACATTCTCGCCAGGGGCTACGGGCTTCATCACCTCTATGATCCTGTCGTCTATGACCTGCACATGCTCGAACATGACCACCGCATCAGCGCCCTTGGGCAGCATGCCGCCCGTGGGGATTCTGAAGGCTCCGTCATCAGAAAGAGGGGCAGAAGCTTCTTCACCCATCACTATTTCTCCGGTGAGATTGAGGTATGCCGGCATGCTCTCCCTTGCGCCGAAGGTATCCTCAGCCCTGACAGCGTAACCGTCTACCGTGGAACGCGCGAATGCAGGGCTATCTTCAGCAGAAATAACGTCTTCGGCGCAAACCATGCCAAGCGATTGGGAAACGTCGACACTAATAATCCTGGTCCTGCGGGAACCAACAACGTCCAGGATAAGCCCGATGGCCCTATCCGCTGTCATCACGCTGTCGCGGCCGAGCATATCTTTCATGCCGCTATTATATATCTTTGATAGAAGCTTTCGAAAGCAGCGCTCAGTGATATACCGTTATGAGCGTCTGATGCTGATACACGTCGTCGCGCACGGCAAAAATCTTTTTTTGGCTAAACCTTTTTATCCGCTCATAAAGCTCCTGATCGTATTCTTGTTCAGTGCCGTCCGTTATGACTGCCACTGCTGTTTTTTCGGATGATAACCGGCCCGTGTAATACCGCGGGTTCATGTATGACCAGGTAAACCTCAGCGGCGAGGTGGCCAGGTCTTCAGGCAGGGGATAGTCTGTTCCACGGTACCGGTACCTGATCGGAGCGCGGAGAAACAGATCGAAAAGGGGAACAGATGTTGCCGGGTTCATGACATAGTCTTTGGGTAAGGGTGTCATGACCTCAACCGACGTTACATCGAATGAATTCAGATACAAGGCAGCATTCCTGATATTTTGGGCGCTCGTGCTCTGCTGAAAGGGTAAAAAAGCGGTATAGGCAAGGGCAAACGAACATGCTGCAGTTGCCAGGGAGATAAAACCTGTGTTCATCACACGCGTTACATGCGTCAGGCCATATGATGCCATAAGGCAGAGCATGGGAAATGTCATGATGAGGTATCGAATCCGGCGTATGGGCAGCAACAGTGCAAGCAGAACGACCCAGGCTGCTACAATGAAGGTGAAATCTTTCTTCCATATGGCAATGGCAACTGCAGCCGCTGCGAGGATCGCGATGACCGGATGCACCTGGAAAAAAAAGATCGCGAGTAAGCTCTCGCCCCATCTCCGGAGACCAGGCCCCTGAAAGGTCAATAACAGATGGACCTGTTGCATTATGACGTCATGGAGAAACGCTATGGCGAGGGAGATAAGAAAAAAAGAAGCGAAACAAACAATCATGCCCCGCAGAGCAACCCGATCACGTTCCTTTTGCCTGTTCACCAGGAGTTCTACCACAAGAATGGGCAGGAGGACCGTAAGCATGAGTCCGGCAGAATACTTCACGAAAACAGCGCAGAAGATACTGAGACTGGCAGCGGCAATCATCATTCCGCCCGTTCGGAGCGCACGAATCGCCGTGTATACGGCAAGGATGAAAAAAAACATGGCAGGGACGTCAACGAGCATGAGGGGCACCTGCGTATAGAGGTACGGTATTCCCAGCAGGAAGATCCCGCCGTAAAGACCGGCTTCGTCGTTCCAGAGCTCTTTTCCGGTCAGATAAGTGAGCACCACGGCAGAGGAATACAGGATGCTATTGAACAGCGCTATGACGATTCTGTGCTCACCGAATATGCTGAACATGATCCCATACAGAAACGGCATTACGGGCAAATCTGTCCAGGCATTGATAGCGCCTCCCCATTCACGGAAGAAATAGCCGATCCCATACATCTCCAGGTGTTTTGCCTGCGTAAAATACCGGGAGGCATCGACGATGATCTCAGGTTCATGCCAGAAGAAGGCCGAAATCACAAACGATGCCGAAAAAAGGAACAGCACCGGCCTTTTCCTGGGCAATTTCAATACCGACAGGAGGAATGCCACAGCCAGCGCGACAATCAGAGACCATGCCGTTTTGAGCGGAAACCCATTGGTAAACACATCATGCCAACTCGAAAGCCTGCTGTCATCAATCCCTCTGAAGAGATACAGCAGATAGTAGAGAAACAACACCACAACTGCAAACAGCGCCGGCAGAATAAAATCAGAAGTCCGCTGTTTACCAGATCTCACAACTACCGGCGACTCCTTGCCTGCACGAATGGTCATCACAGGATCAAAGGCACGCCGTTACCAGGATATGACCTTGTCGCTGGAAAAGATATCGTCGATCAGTGCGTCATAGGAAAGATCCTTTTGCGTCAGATCAACGACCCGGACGTCGTGCTGTTCTCGGTGGACGGCAATGATTCTTTCGGGTAGGTCCGCGGGACCGTCATTGAGGATATGCAGAATCTTCATGTTGCCTCCCTCTTACAGCACAATGACTCTGTCTGCTTCTCGATGCATAAAGACATTATGCAGCTGGCTACCTTCCACGGTTTCAGGGGGGAGCCCGACTGTATCGATCTCTCTTTTTTTCATGCTTTGGAGACAGTAGCTCACCTTCACTCCCGGTGACGCCGCCAGTTCCCAGAACATCTCATGATGCAGGAGCCTCGTACCGTCGTCCATAACAAAGATGGACACACCGTACCCTCGGGAAAGGGCTGCTCTGACTATGCCGACAATATGGGCGAGATGCCGGTCTGTATTGACAAGAATACCGAGTATCACGGCAGACATTTCATGCACGGCAACAGCGTGCTCTGTCCTCGTTCAGCAGAATATATATTTTTTATTATGGCACTGCCCACTGCAAAACAGCATGGACTTTTTCTATGACCTCCTCCGGAGCAATGGCATTCATGCATTTCATATGCGCACAGGTTTTCCTGAAGCAGGGAATGCATGGCTCCTTGGCTTGCAGTACAACATGCCCCTTGCCGTAGGGACCGGTCAGGACAGGGCTTGTCGGCCCAAACACCGCAATAACCGGGATCTGCAGCGCCGCAGCAATATGCATAGGACCGGAATCATTCGTAATCACCACCCGTGCCCCTCTCATCAGATCTATGAGTTCTGACAGGTCAGTCTCTCCGGCCAAGGATAGCGCACGTCCGGATGAGGCAGCTACGACTGCATCAGCAATGGCACGGTCGCTGAGGCTGCCGACCACGACTGAACGCACCCGCAATCCTGCGGCAACCGCACCAAAGTTCGCTGCAGGCCAAAGTTTCGTCCTCCAGCGCGCTCCCGGGACAATAATTGCATATGCCTGAAGGTCGGCTTTCACGCGCCTCATGCGGTCACTTCCCCTCATTGGCAGGGGAAACTGCGGACCGTTCTCGCCTGTGGGACATCCCAGGTCAGCTGCGACCTTCAGATATCGCTCGACGGCATGAAGGCCCCTTCCCCCCTTCACTTTCGCCGTATAGAAGAGCCTGCTGCCTTCGCGGGCTTCAGCAAGACCGATTCTCTCCGGCGCATGCGTAGCAAGGGTGATGAGACCGCTTCTCATGAGGCCCTGCAAGTCTATAGCGAGATCGTAGTGTTCGTTCTTGAGTCTGCGATACAGCCGTCTGATCTCTGTCAGCGTATCTCCGGCCCGTGATATGTTTTTCCAGAGGTCCTTGTTGATCACAATGCATTTGTCGACCATGGGATGATATTCGAGAAGACCTTCGAGGCCCTTTGCAATGACCCAGTGGATCTCAGCCTTAGGGTAACAACGTCTCACGACATCAAGAAAAGGCAAGCTGTGCACGACATCGCCCAAAGAACTGGGTTTTACGATGAGGATCTTACGATAGTTCGCACTATGAGGCATGGTCATGTGTCCGCACCATGGACAGAATGATGTCAACGGCATCTGCAAGTCCACTCGCAATGGCATCTGCGTATACCGAGGTCTGAGCCTTTCCTGTCCTAACGAGGATCCCCCGTGCACCGACAGATCTGGCAAGCATCATGTCCTCTTCTTTGTCGCCGACGAAAAATGAGCGGCGGAGATCAATAAAGTGCTCATTCCGTGCCCTTATGAGCATGCCGGGCTGCGGTTTTCTGCAGTGACAATGTTCGTCGGGATGATGCGGACAGTAGTAAAAAGCATCGAAGCCATGGCTTTCGATGAACATGCTGTTCACCCTTTGGGTAAATTCCTCTTGCACCAATCCTCGCGCTATTCCTGACTGGTTGGAAACGCCGATCAGGGCAAAACCTTCCTCCTTCAGCGCGAGCAGGCTGGAGATTGACGGAAACAATACAAAGTCGTCCATCCGGCTCAGGTAATGCGCATCCCTGCAGAGCGTTCCGTCGCGGTCGAAAAAGACCGCTCGTCTTCTCCTGATACTTCTCTTCACTGAATCAAAGACCTCATCGGCCGTAATGAGTTCCATGCATTCGTGCATCTTCCGCCGGCATGTGCGCTCAAAACAAGGAGCGCAGACAACGGGTTTTCTGATAACAATATCCGCTGCACCCACAGGTCCGGTATGTTCAGGAGATGTTGAGCCGAATATCGCCACGACCGGAGTACCTACCGCATAGCCTATATGCATAGGACCGGAATCGTTCGTGAGCAGAATGTCGCTTTCAGCAATGACGGCTATCAGTTCGCGAAGTGAGGTTTTACCGGAAAGGTTGAGCATCGAAGCGCCCATGAGCGCGGATTCAGCATCGACCGTATGCGCTTTCTGAAATATCTCATCTGCTAACGCCGTCTCCTTTGGACCTCCTAACAGGAGTACGCTGCCGCCGATTTCCTGCGTAACCCGAGCCGCGACTTCAGCGAAGCGTTCAGGGACCCATTTTTTTGAAGAACCGTAGGTTGCACCGGGATTGATCGCAACAACGGGCCTTTTTAATTCCCTTAGCGAAGCCCTGGCGCGCAATCGTTCTTCCAGATCAAGAAAAATCCATGGTGCCTCAACCTTCTGGGTCGGAATACCCGCTTTTCTTATGAGGTTAAGATAGTAAGCCGTGTGATGCAGCCCTTTTGCGCGCTCGTCAAACTCTACCGGCAGGGTAAGCAGTAACCTCCTGCCGTCCCTGCTATAGCCAATGCGCTCGGGAATGCCGGATAGAAATGCAAGAAGCGCAGCATCGAAGGCATTCTGAAAGAGAATAGCCATGCAGAAATGGCGATTTCGCAGCTCTCCGGCGAGCCTGAGTTTGCCGGAAATTCCCCTGTGGTCATCTGAATAAGGAATGATTTCGTCGATGTCCGGATCTTTATCGAACAACGGTGAGACCCAGGGTTTCACCAGGAGAGACATTTTCGCTGCAGGCAGAGATCTTCTTAGCGCCCTCAGAGCGGGAATAGTCATAACCGCATCGCCGATCCAATTGACACCCCTTACAAGGACGGCTCCGCATCGTCCTGCATCATTATGCATATTCCGGCCGACCAGAAAAAGGAACATTCTTCACGAAATCTCAGCTGAATTCTGATAGAATTTCATCATGTATGTCTATGATACAATAAGTTGCAACCCCGGCACAGTGTCGTGACCAGTACAGTCAGAAAAAACGTGCTGATCATGGGAAGCACATGTATACTTCTTATTGCAAACGCGCTAGTTTTCATGCCTGACGGCCAGAAGATCTTTATCCAAGAAAGGTGCAGCACCTGCCACAGGTTCAGGGGAAAAGGTGGCCTGGCAGGTCCGGACCTCACTGATGTCCGCAGCAGGAGAAGTTCCCTATGGCTCATACGGCAGATCAGGAATGCCAAAGCACATAACCCTGATTCTCGGATGCCGTCCTATGACCATCTCGGCTACCTCGAGATCTGCGCCGTCATTGCCTATCTCAAAACTTAAAACAGTATCCCCAATCCGAGCAGCGCTTGAAGCGCATACAACCCGAGAAGCACGACGCCGAGAGAAAAATGCAGCGTTCGTTTCTCGTCACGGCCGTATTTTATGAACCGCGAGACAATCACGGTCAGAACGATCATACCAACAATTGTTGAGCCTGTTAGGAAATGAAAGGGATATTTGAAAAGCCGGCCGTTGTCAAGAAATGAGAGCACTGCACCGCCGGTATAGCCGGCAATCGCCAGCACAGCAATGACCGGACCGGTTTTTCTGTGCTGCCTGACCGCCCTTTGATTGCTGCCGCCCGCCCTTCGTGCCTTCCGGATGCCAAAGCCAAGGAAGGCCTGATACCAAAAAAGCAGGAGTACCACAAAATTATAGGCTCCGTGCACCAATCGGAGGGTTGCTATAACGTTCCTGTCAAGCACAAGCCTATTCTAACGCTGTCTTGAAGAATAGGCAAAATATTTTTCAAGGAACCCTTCAAGGCCGCGGACGTAGCTTTCTCTTGACATGAGAAATCCTCCGTTATGGTCTCCACGTATAGTCAGAAATTCCTTTGGTTCGGCCGCAGCCTCAAACAGCTGTCTGCCCTGCGCATAGGGAATGATCTCATCATCAGGGCTGTGGATAAAGAGTTTGGGAAGGAGCAATCTGCCGACCTTGTCGATGGTGGCATAATGAAAGCGCGAAATAACCCTCACCGGCATATGGGGAAAGAATCTCCTGCCGAGGTCGGGGATGGAGGTGAACCCCGATTCCACGATGAGCGCACCTGTGGTACGCCGGGCAGCAAGTTCTGCAGCTACGGCACTTCCCAACGAGCGACCGAAGATAATGATCTGTGACGGCGCTGCTTTCCTTACCGAAACCAGATAATCGTAGGCAGCCTCCGCATCAAGATAGGTCCCTTTTTCCGTGGGCTCACCTTCGCTACCTCCATATCCCCGGTAATCGAATATCAGCACGCTCAGGTTCAGTTCATGAAAAATCTGTAATGAGTCGAGCCGGTGAGATATATTTCCCGCATTGCCGTGGCAGAAGATGAGAAAACCTTTTGCATGCGGGGATGGGATATACCAAGCTGAGATGTGCAGACCGTCCGCTGTCTGCAGTGTGACCTCATCAAAAGGGAGGTTGATGGTCGCCGGAGTAGCATCAATATGCCGGGTGGGAAAGTAGAGCATTTTTGCCTGTCTGAGATAAACAAAGGCAACCAGCACCGCATAGGCAATAACAAGACAGGATAGGGCAAGGAGGATCATGCGGCGAAGACTGAAAGTCTCACGATAGGAGATGGACATGGCAGTCGGTATATTTCATCATCCGGTAGACTATTTCTTCGGCCGTTGAAAATATCTGCTTCCTTCGCCGGGGTAGATACGCCGCTCGCCACGTGGAGTCGGTACCACAACTGCAGGCCACACATTTTGCCGCTGCCCTGGACCCTGCCGGGCAGTTTCAGACGGTCTGGGATCTGCCATGACCGGGGACTTCCGTATGTCCATACCCGGAACATTACAGCTGAATTCAATAGGAACACCGTTGGGGTCAAAGGTATAGATCGAATGGATAAATCCGTGATCGATCACTTCGGACACCCAGAAACCTGCAGCGTCAATCTGCTCCTTAAGGGTCCAGAGTTCATCATCGGTATCCAGGCCAAAGGAGATATGGTCAAAGATAAAGGGACCGGAAACAACCTGACCGTGCTCTTTTTCCTGCACTGGCCTCACGCCAGGCCATTCGAAGAATGCAATGGCGCAGGTTTCGGATATTTCGAAAAAGTAATGGCGGTAGCCGGGTTGACCCAGTCCGGCGATAAGACGCATACCGAGAAGGTCCCGCCAAAAACGTATGGTGGTGTCTAAATCACCCGTCGCCATTGCTATGTGGTTGACACCATTGAACTTCATGACGTGTTCTTTCGGTCTCAGTAAAATTCTTTGAGTAACCCCGATACTTTTCCTGGGTCGAGATCTTGTCGTATGAGCGCCGATTCCCGAAGCATCGGAAACCGCTCCTCATAAATCAAACGACTGTTACGGTAAAAGATGCCGATAGGTATTTTGTCGCCCCATTCCAGAGCCCGCTCAAAAGCCCTTACCCGGTCATGTGGATCGTAATCAGCTTCCATATGATATACCCTCTCCCGGTACCATTCGAAGGTGTTCACCTTGTTAAAGGAAATGCAGGGTTGAAGGATATCGACAAGTGAAAACCCCTTGTGGTTGAATGCCTCCTGTATCAGCGATTTAAGATGATCCTGATCTCCGGAGAAACCTCTTGCAACGAAACTGCAGTCAAGGGCAATGGCAAGCGCCATCGGATTCAGTTGCTCAGAAAAGACTCCGAATGGCTGATTCTTGGTCACCGTGCCTTCACCCGTGGTCGGCGATGCCTGACCCTTGGTAAGCCCGTACACCTGATTATTATGGACGAACAGCTTCACATTCACATTTCTCCGCATCGCATGCACCAGATGATTGCCACCCTCTCCGTAGCAGTCACCGTCCCCCGTAACAGCAGCAACAATCAGGTGATGATTCGCAAGCCGTAAGCCGGTAGCCACCGGAAGAGCCCTACCATGCAGGCCATTGAATGTATTGCATTTAATGTAATGAGGAAATTTAGCCGCCTGACCGATGCCGGAGACAACCATCAATTGGTGAGGTTCAATACCAAGATCCACCAGGGCAGCCTTGAAGGTCTTCAGGATGCTGAAGTTCCCGCATCCGGGGCACCACGCGGGAACCTGCCCTGTATACTCATCCAAGAGCGGCATGAATCTCTCCCAGAAGCTCTTCAAGAGTAAAAGGCCTTCCGTCAAATTTATATATGCCTGCAGACACTTCGAAGCCTGTCTCTGCTTTCATAAGCCGAGCAAACTGACCCGTGGCGTTCTGTTCAATGCATATGGTTTTGCCGGCGTTTCTAAGAAGAGTCATATAGTCGAAGGTCTCGGTACCGGGAAACGGCCACAACTCACTGAAGTGGAGCATAGCAACAGCCATCTTTCCGGAAAGCAGATCTACGGCTTCCTTCATGAGCCCGTAAGTCGATCCCCATCCGATCAGTACCATATCCGGGACCTCGTCGCCGTATCTGAGCGGCGGTCCGATCTCCCGCCGGATGAGCGGGATCTTCTGATAGAGCCTTTTGGACACCATACGATTTCTCGTCTCCGCCTCCTCTATAATATGTCCCTCTTCATCGTGCTCATCGCTGTCCGCCACGACGAGATGCCTCGAATCGCCGGGCACGGCGAGGGGAGAGACACCACCTTCCGTATAGGCATATCTCTTATACCCAGTAACGTCACGTAAGGCATCAGCCCGCAGCCGGTAATCGGTGTTCACAAGATTGTTCAGGTCGAGCTGCCGATATGTCCACTGCGAATCCCCGAGGTACTGATCGAAGACAACAAAGGCGGGAATCTGGTATTTTTCGGCAAGATCAAAGGCCTTGTGGGTCAGACGAACGGCCTGTTCGGGATCCCCCGGAGCAAAGATCACCCTCGGGAATTCACCATGCCCGGCAGATATCAAGAACTGAAGCTCCCCCTGTTCCGTACGCGTGGGCAGGCCTGTCGCCGGGCCCGGTCTCTGCGCAAGTCCGATGACGATGGGCGTCTCTGTAATACCGGCAAGCGATAGCCCCTCAACCATAAGCGCGAACCCTCCGCCCGAGCTTGCCGTCATTGACCGGACTCCGGCGAATGACGCGCCTATGGCCATATTGATCGCTGATATTTCATCCTCAGCCTGCTCGACCACGATGCCGTACTCCTGCTCCTTTCCGGCAAGATAGTTCATTACGCCGGTCGAGGGGGTCATGGGATATGCTGCATAGAACTTGCACCCGGAAGCTACAGCGCCGAGACCTACGGCATCGACACCGGCGACCAGCATCTTGGGCTCTGTTCTTCCGGTCGCAGAGAATGAACATGTTACGCACTGCTTGATCGCAACATCGAACCCCGCCAGCGCAGCCGCTGCATTCTGCCGTATGATCTCTTCCCCCTTTTTATGAAACGTTTCACGGATGATATGCAGGAAAATGTCCATCTCCATGCCGAGCATGCCCAGGATAGCACCCGTAGCGACTGTATTCGCCATGATTCTGCTGCCACCATGTTCAACGGCAAGTGCTGTGAAGGGAATATCAAGGAATTGCGGGCCATCATGTTGCTGCCCCAAGGTAGCGGAATCGTACATGATCTGTCCTGGATCAGCAAGCTCGACACTATGCAGATCCACACTTTCCTTGTCGAACGCGACCAGGATGTCGATCCTGCTCCGGGAAGCTGAAACCGGTCTGTCGGAAACACGGACCTGATAGAAGTTATGCCCGCCGCGGACTCTGGACTCATAATCCTGATGAGTAAAAACGTGGTACCCCGACCGGGCAAAAACCCGCGAGAGGGTATCACCGACCGTCTGTATACCCTGACCCGCCTCGCCGCCGATCTTTATGGAGTAGTCCATGCCCCTTAAGCTGCAAACGTCTTGCCGAATTTCGCCAGCCACATGATATGGCTCCGTTCCTCATTAATTATCTCGTCAACCATATCCTTTTCCTTGACTGCATCGCGCAGGCCGTAAAAATGAAGCAGTGTCTCCTTTTCAAAACCCATGGCAAAGCTCACAGCGTCTTCAGCCGTCTTTACCCGATCAAGGGATGGCAGCGCCTTGTTCTTCCCAAGAAAGAATTCAGACTCAACAATCGCCCGCATATATTCCGATATCTCGTCCCACTTTTCCGGCTCCTCGTCGCCGATCATGCCTTTCAGCTCCATGAAGGTTTTTTCATGAACCAGCTCTTTGCCGGCAAGCGTTTCAAAGAGGCTTTTCAGTCCCTCGTTCTTGGCGAATCTGTTAGCCATGGAAGTATAGAATTCATAACCAAGCCTCTCCGTGCGGACAGCTTGCTCCACAACTTCCCTGATCGAAAACTTTTCCATATTTCCTCCGTAATAATGTGGTCTCCCTGCAATTCGTCTTAGATTACCCCATTTAACGCCTTAATATCTATACTGCCCCGTTCGAGACAAACGCCCAGGAACAGGATGCCCCCGCATGGCATCGAAACCTGCCGGGCTGATTTAGTACCCTCTCCTCGTCTCTCTGCCGCAAAGTCACACCCATCAACAAAAAATGGACAGGTCTTACAGAGCATGCCGTAGAGATCGTTCATGGTATCATCACGGAGCAACTTTTCCCGGTCGTTCGCTGCAATAGCGTCCTGTCTCAGGGTCAAGTCTTCAAGTACAAGAAAACCCTTGCAGGCAAGCTCCTCGTCTTTCTCCGGCTTATAAAAACAGCAAAACCCGGCGCAAACATTACGGATCAGCCATGCCTTATCCATGGCTACATCTTATCAAATAAAAATATTTAATTGTATAATGAACCATGACCTATTATCTTGCCCCGGATGCATGCCTGAAATGGCTCGAAACACGGTCTCTTTACCGCGTGACATCGGATGAACTCTATGAGCTGGATGAACAATCCTTCCGCTTCCTGGGAGACTGCGCTTCGTCAGAGGGCTGTTCTTCAGACGAAACGGCTTTCGTAGATTACTGTCTTCAGGAAGGAATTCTTACGACTCGTCGGACTCTGCCGGATAGGCCGCCGGTCATTCCTGCTCCGAAGCCCTCGCTCCGCTACCTTGAACTGCAGATAACGGACCGGTGCAATCTCAGATGCAGACATTGCTATCTCGGAGATGGGGCACCGCATGAACTCTCGGTCGATCAGATCAAGAACGTTCTGTCGGAATTCGAAGAAATGCAAGGGCTGCGGGTTCTCATCAGCGGCGGTGAACCGCTCTTGCACAGCCGTTTCCAGGCTATTAACGACCTGTTGCCCCGGTTCATGATCCGTAAAGTTCTGTTTTCGAACGGGCTGCTCATTTCTGATAAGCTTCTTGCTGATCTGAATGTCCATGAAATCCAGATCAGCATCGATGGTCTCGAGCGGGCGCATGACGCCCTGAGAGGAAAAGGTTCTTACCAAAAATCCATGAATGCCATAGCCCTCTGCAGGGAACGCGGGATGGATGTCTCGGTCTCGACTATGGTGCATGCAAAGAACCTCGATGAATTCACCCATATGGACAGGATGCTCCGAGAAATGGGGATCAGGGACTGGACGGTGGATGTCCCCTGTGTTTCAGGAAGGCTCAAGGATAACCGGGATTTGATAGTCCGGCCGGAGGAGGGTGGCGAATATCTCCGTTATGGCTTTGGGAGCGGACTGCACGACGCCGGCGAGGGCTTTGGTTGCGGTTTGCATCTCATGTCGGTACTCGCGGACGGGAGAATAGCTAAGTGTACATTTTATGCTGAGGCACCCGTTGGTAAGATTGAGGACGGGTTGCGCAGGTGCTGGGAAAAGATAGTCCCTGTCAGACTTGATGATCTTATGTGCGACTGCTCATATCTTGAGATCTGCAGGGGGGGATGCCGGTACCGGGCGGAACTGCTTGGCAGTTCACGGGGAAAAGACCTTTACAGATGCTTCCGCTATGATATAATGAACAGAGAACCTGGGCGGGCATGAAGTCCGAACCTTTACACAAAGGAGGTGTGAAGCATGACGATCAAGAAGATCTCAAAAAAGTCTGCTACAACCTGTAAGTGCAAGAGCTCCTGCTGAGCAGGACTCGTGAATGGTCATAAAAAAAGGCAAGGTTCCTTCTTGCCTTTTTTTATGTTCTCGTCCCTCCTGTTATTTCTTGCTGCGGGAAGCTACCGTCTGCCAGTTGATCTTCTTGAAGAAAGCCTCTATGTAGTCAGCGCGCTTCAGTCCGTAATCGATCATAAAGGCGTGTTCAAAAACATCCATGATGAGGAGGGGATTGCATCCCGCCGGATGAGCCACATCATGTTCATTAATCCAGACATTGAAAAGTCGTCCGTGAAGGACATCCTGGTACAGTACTGCCCAGCCGATACCACGCAGCGCACCGGTTGCCTTGAAATCCTTTTCCCAATTCTCATAGCTGCCGAACTCAGCCTGCATCTGCTTAGCCAATGTGCTATCCTGAGCAAGCGGCTCTGTACCGCCGAGATTCTCAAAATAGTATTCATGCAATCTCATGCCATTGAATTCCCATCCGAATCTCCGCTTGAGCTCAGCATACTCCGGTGTGCCTGCCTTTCCGTCCTTGAGCATCTGCCCGAGAATCTCCGATAGCTTATTGGTATTCGTGACATACCCCTGGTAAAGTGTGAAATGGTTCTTGATGAGCGCTTCACTGAATCCTTCCATCCCGATCAATGCATTGTACTCTTTTGCGGCGTACGGCATAACACTACCTCCTTGTGGACAGATTAACGTTGTGCAGCAGCGCTGAGGGCCTTGCCATAATCCGGTTGATTTGTTATTTCCGGTACGATCTCTACATACTGTATCACATCCTGCTTATCGATAACGAAGACAGCACGTGCCAGCAGTCTGAGCTCCTTGATCAGCACGCCGTATGCGGCGCCGAATGAGGCTTCCCGATGGTCTGACAGGGCCGCTACCCTGTCAATGCCTGCGCTGGTGCAGAACCGGGCAATGGCAAAGGGCAGGTCCATGCTGATATTGAGCACCGCGACATCGGCTGCTATACCAGCAGCCTCAGCATTGAATCTTCTCAGCTGCAGGTCGCATACCGGTGTATCAAGTGATGGCGTTACGCTGATGATCTTTGTTTTCCCCGTAAAGTCCTTCAGACTGACGGATTTCAACTCGCCATCGAGCAACGAGAACCCCGGCGCGCGATCTCCTGCCCTGAGTGCAGGGCCGACAAGCGTGAGGGGACTACCTTGAAATGTTATTACTCCGCTCCGTTCCATGACTCCTCCTCTCAATATGCGTTAAAGGTCACAAAATCAGCAATTTGTTTGCGATACGCTCTGGGAAGCAGTGTGAAACCGGCCTTCAGGTATCCTACTGCTATCAGCATCGGAATGAGGTTGTCCTGTGCTATGGAAAAAGCCCTCTTCACCGCATCTTCATCAAAGCCATCCATGGGATGCGTTTCAAGTCCCAATCCCCTGGCCGCTACCATAACGTTCATGGCGAACAGGGACGTATTTTTAACCGCGAAAAGCTTACGCGTGAGACTATCCGGCGACCCGTAGAGCTTCCCTGCCAAGCCTCGGTAAGTATCTACCGCTTCCGGTTTCATATAGCCTAGTTGAACCCAGCTCTCCAGAACGTGATTCAGATTCTCTTCTATTGCGCCGGGGGCAGCGATCATGATCAGGACCGCAGATGCCTCTTCAACCTTTGGCTGGTCAAAGGCACATTTCCTGAGCTCCCTTTTCCGCTCCGGATCATTTACCACAATGACGCGCCACGGCTGAAGGTTCATGGATGAGGGCGCAAGTGCGGCAAGGTCAAGCAGCTCCCGCAAGGTCTCAGCAGAAATATTCCGTCCGGGCTCAAAAAAATTTATCGAGCGCCGGTCCCTGATCGCCTGAATCACATCCATGAGAAGCTCCTTTCCAGAGTACAGCCGAAGGATATACTTCAGATTACCATATAGGGAATTCTTGTCAAGAATTCTTGCGGGTACTGCACAAGGGCGGCAGTTCTACGGCGATTCTTCTTTGAGAAGCTTATATTCGATGCTATCGACCAGTGCCTGATAGGAGGCTTCGATAATGTTCTCTGAAACGCCAACCGTACCCCAGCGGCTTTCTTTATCGCCCGATTCTACGAGGACCCGTACCTGAGCGGTAGTCCCCTTGCCTGCTGCGAGCACGCGGACTTTATAATCATGGAGCTTCACGTCCCTGAGGATCGGATAGAATTTCTCAAGCGCCTTGCGGAGCGCATTGTCCAGCGCATTGACCGGACCTCTCCCCGTCGCCGCCGTATGTTCAATGTGGCCGCTGACCCTTACCATGATGGTTGCTTCACTGAGTGGTTCCTCGCCCTCTTTCCGTTTCTCGATGATAACCCGGAAGCCAATAAGGTCAAAGAAACGTTTATGGAGGCCAAGCGCCTTCTTCATCAGCAGCTCAAAAGACGCCTCAGCGCCCTCAAACTGGAATCCCTGACTCTCAAGTTCCTTGAGCTGTGTGATGATGTCCTGGAGCTGAGCAGAGTCACTGTCAAGTTTTATGCCAAACTCCTCAGCCTTCCGGAGGATATTTGCCCTGCCGGCAAGGTCAGAAATAAGGATGCGCTGCGAATTGCCGACAAGGGCAGGGCTGATATGTTCATACGTCTCCGGACTCCTTCTAATGGCGCTCACATGCATGCCGGCCTTGTGAGCAAAGGCGCTGTCACCCGTATAGGGCTGGCGCTTAAAATGCCTCAGATTGGCAATCTCGTTCACAAACCGGGAGACGTCCCGGAGCTTCATGAGTTGTTCATGAGTCAAACACTTCATACCGAGCTTCAGCTGGATATTCGGAATGATCGATATGAGATTGGCATTGCCGCACCGCTCCCCGAGACCGTTGATCGTTCCCTGCACGTGCATGACCCCTTCCTCAACAGCGACAATAGTATTTGCAACTGCGCAATCGCTGTCATTGTGCACGTGGATACCGAGGGGGGCAGCGCAGTTCTTCTTCACCCGGCGGACAACATCCCTGATGACCGAGGGCGTGCAGCCGCCGTTCGTATCGCAGAGCACAAGGCAGTCGGCTCCTGCATCTTCTGCGGCCTCAAGACATTTAAGCGCGTATTCGGGATTGTGTTTATATCCGTCAAAAAAGTGTTCAGCGTCAAAAAATACTTTCTCGACACGTTTTCTGAGATAGGCAACGGAATCATGAATAATATCGAGGTTCTCTTTCAGCGGGACCTTCAAGGCTTCCCGAACATGGAAATCCCACGTCTTACCAAAGATAGTCACCACAGCAGTTCCGGCATTGACCAGCGACTTCATCGTCTCATCCCGCGATGCCTTCTTCTTTGGACGATGCGTGCTGCCGAATGCAACGACCTTTGCCTGAGCCAGACTGAACTTTGCGGCCTTCTTGAAGTACTCCATGTCACGGGGATTCGAGCCGGGATAGCCGCCTTCGATATACTGCACACCCAGTTCATCGAGCTTCTCTGTTATTCTGAGTTTGTCTTCCACAGAAAACGATACATCTTCAGACTGGGCGCCGTCCCGAAGCGTTGTGTCATAGATATCAATAGTTCTCATGGTATTACCTGCTTCCTTCCCCAACATTATCCTGCGCTATTACAATATTCCGCAGAATGTCCTGATGCTACCTCGCCTCTTCAGCAAGTCCAAATACCTCATGCAGGACCCTTACCGCCAGCTCCGTGTATTTCAGATCGATAACACAGGAGACCTTTATCTCTGACGTGCTGATCATCGCGATATTGATGTTGCTGGCGGCAAGCGTCTGGAACATCTTCGATGCAACTCCCGAATGGGTCCTCATGCCAACGCCGATGACTGATATCTTGCTGATATCATCCCGTTTGTCGACACGCTCTGCTCCCAGCTCCTTCGCAATTGCTTCGCTCACTTCCCATGCCTTGCGGGCGTCGGTCTTGGGTACCGTAAAGGAGATATCGGCAAACTTGCCGTCGCTGCTGATGTTCTGAACAATCATATCGACCACGATGTTCGCCCCGGCAATAGCCTGAAAAAGGGTTGCAGCAATCCCCGGTTTATCAGGCACATTTACGACGGTAATCTTAGCCTGATTTTTATCATAAGCTATACCTGACACCACAACATTCTCCATCTCTTTGTCCTCCTCGACAACCAGTGTTCCCGGATTATCATTGAAGCTCGAGCGCACTACGACCGGTACCCGATACTTCATGGCGAACTCCACCGATCTCGTCTGCAGGACTTTCGCACCGAGGCTTGCGAGTTCCAGCATCTCTTCATAGGATATCTTTTCCAGTTTTCGCGCCTCGGGGACAATGTTCGGATCAGTAGTATAGACGCCGTCAACGTCCGTGTATATCTCGCAGAGGTCAGCATGCACTGCAGACGCTATCGCTACGGCGGAAAGGTCTGAGCCGCCCCTGCCGAGGGTTGTAACATCTTCGGTCTCGGTTATACCCTGAAAGCCTGCCAGGACCACCACATATCCTTCATTGAGCGCCTGCCCGATTCTGTCTCCGGTAATACGTTCGATCTTGGCCTTGGTATGGACCGTATCCGTGATGATCCCTGCCTGACGTCCGGTGAATGACTTTGCCTTCTGCCCCAGGGCTTCAATGGCGATTGCCGTCAAGGCGCTGGTCACGCGCTCACCCGATGAAAGAAGCATATCCATCTCACGTTCGCTTGGTGCAGATGACAACTGCCCGGCAAGCCCAATAAGCTTATCGGTCTCACCGGACATTGCGGACACTACGACGACGACTTTATTCCCCTGTCCGGTAGTTCTTACAACACGCTGTGCAACATTCTTTATCCTCTCGATATTGCCGACGGACGTCCCACCGTATTTTTGCACGATCACCGCCACGTTATGCGCCCTCTCCCTTAATGAAATAGTCCATGAGCAGGTAGCCTTTCTCAAATATCCGGATATCATCCCGCTCGGTAATCTTCTCATCATACCCGCTAACGTCATTCTTGATCTTCATGCCGCTGTCATACATCACGAACGGAACAGGCTCAGCTGTATGTGTCCGTATCGCTAACGGCGTAGCATGATCGGGAAGCAGGAGGATCCGGTATTCCGGAAACCGATTCATGCCCTCCATAACGCCCCCGACAATGAATTGGTCAAAATCCTCGATTGCTCGGACTTTGTCCTGGCATTTACCGGAATGTCCTGCCTCATCAGGGGCTTCTACATGCAGATACACAAAATCGACGTCCTGCAACGCCTTGATAGCAGCATCAGCCTTTCCCTGGTAATTCGTATCGAGATATCCGGTTATGCCGGGAACAGCAAGGATCTTGAACCCTGCATAGATACCGAGCCCTTTCGTGAGATCAACAGCGGATATCAAGGCACCCTTGACGCCATACTTGTCCCGGAACTTCGGCATCTGCGGTCTTCTGCCCTGTCCCCAGAACCAGATACTGTTTCCAGGGTTCTTGCCATCCTTTATCCTGCGCTGGTTTATCCTATGCCCTTCAAGTATAGCAACCGAGTCCCGCATGATCTTCCTGAGCACGTTATCGTCATTACCGACCGGCAAATAATCGGCAATGTCCTTGCCCAAAATATCATGCGGCGGAACGCACTCAACATCTGCCGGCCCACCGGTCCATACCATGAGGTGGCGGTAACTTACGCCGGGATAGAACGCTATGGCATCTCGCCCCAGCTGGCGATCAATCTCACGTATGAGTTCGGAAGCCTCATCCGTGGATATGTGACCACTGCTGTAATCTTCCAGCACCGCCCTGGTCCTGTCCGAGCTGAACTGCAGTGTCACGAGGTTACATCTGAATGCAATATCATCGTCTCCCAGCTCAACCCCAATGCTGGCTGCCTCCAGCGGTGCCCTTCCGGAATAATAGACAGCGGGATCGTAGCCGAGAATGCTCAGGTTTGCAATGTCTGAACCGGGATGCATGCCTTCCGGAACGGTCCTCACCCTGCCGAGAATGCCTATGGTTGCGAGCATGTCCATGTTCGGCGTGCGGGCATACTGCAGCGGTGTTTTTCCGCCGAGCTCAGCCACCGGCCGATCAGCCATCCCATCCCCGACAATCACGACAAATTTCATATCATTCCTCTGGATAAATCCAAGCTGTATGCATGGGGACTGTATGCCCTGAGCGATCCGTCGAACCTGCCGTCCGCTGCCGCGTCACGCAAAAAAAACGGGCAGACTGCAGCATCTGGAAGCCGGCCAGCATCAATAACCCTCCACGCTGGCTGACAGGGACTACTCAATAATATCTCCTTCTATCAGTTCTACCTCGATACCTTTTGCCTTGAGGAAACGAACGCCTTCCTGAAGACTTGCATCCTCTCCTTCAAGCTCAAGAACCATTTCCCCGACCGTTTCCGTGACCCTGGCGCGCCTGATATTCGGCATTACATTAAACTGCTTCGCCATGGTAAATATGACCGGTTCTTTAATGAGTTCCTGCGGAAAGGTCAGCCTGACTCTCATTTTCATCACATCCTCCTAGCGGGATCCACCTGCAATCGCAGGAACGATTGAGACCTCGTCTCCATCCTTCACCTGAGTCTCCTCGGCATGAAGAAATCGGATATCCTCATCATTCACGTAGATATTCACGAATCTGCGTATCTTGCCCTTCTCTGACACGCGTTCCGCCAGCCCCGGATACTTTTGGTCAAGGTCATTGACAAGTGCAATGATCGTTCCCGCCGAACCCTCAACCTCTTCCTTTCCCTGGGTGAGTCTCTGTAACGGCGTTGGAATCCTTACTTTCACTCCCATATATCGTTCCTCCTTTTACATTTCCCTGCTGATCCGTCCGAGCACCTCTTCAAAGGAGGCGAGGCTCGGTTTAATATGATGCGGCATCGCTGTATGGCCTTGCAGGGCTTCCTGCGTCTTTAATCCGTTGCCGGTAATGCACATCACCGTAGTTCCCTCCCGGGATATCCTTCCCGTCTTGATCAGCTTGATCATCGTGGCGACCGTTACCCCGCCCGCGGTTTCTGCAAAAATGCCCTCTGTTCTTGCCAGGAGCTTCATCGCATCAATGATCTCCTGATCAGCGACGTCCTCCGCGTATCCGCCCGTCTCTTTTATAACCTGAGATGCATAGAAACCGTCGGCCGGATTGCCGATCGCTAAGGACTTTGCAATCGTATTCGGCTTTACCGGTCGGATCACGTCCGTCCCTGCCTTGACTGCAGCCGCTATGGGTCCGCAGCCCGTAGCCTGAGCACCGAAGATCTTCGTGTCAAGATCCTTAATGATGCCGATCTGCTGGAACTCCTTCAGGGCCTTCCATACCTTGGTGAGCAGAGAACCGCTCGCACAGGGCACGACAATATGATCAGGAGCTTTCCAGCCCATTTGTTCAGCGATCTCAAATCCTATGGTCTTCGAACCCTCGGCATAGAACGGCCGTATATTAATATTCACAAATGCCCACCGGTACTTGTTTGCCACTTCACTGCAGAGCCGGTTGACATCGTCGTAGTTGCCGTCGACGGCAATGAGATTCGGCTCATATACCAGAGAAGCAATGATCTTGCTTGCCTCAAGCGATGCGGGTATGAAGATGAACCGCTTGAACCCCGCCCTAGCGCCGTGCGCCGAGACAGAATGGGCCAGATTACCCGTTGAAGCACAGGCAACCGTGTCGAAGTCAAATTCCCTAGCCTTGGTAAGAGCAACGGCCACCACCCGATCCTTAAACGACAGAGTAGGATGCACAACCGTATCATCCTTGATGTAGAGCTCGTCCATACCGATCTCGCGTGCCAAATTCTCAGCCTTTACCAGGGGGGTAAATCCCGATTCGAGCCCAACCTGAGGCTCACCGTCAATAGGCAGCAGTTCCCGGTACCGCCAGAGCGTCTGGGGCCGCTGTTCTATCTTTTTCCGCGTCACCGCCTTTGCGATAGCCTTATAGTCGTAAGCAACCTCGAGGGGGCCGAAACAGAACTCGCAAACATATATGGGATCGACAGCGTATTCTCGTCCGCATTCCCTGCATTTGAGTCCTTTTACATGACCCATACATCTACCTCCCCGTGATAAAGTTTATTATTTTACTGCATCTTGCGGCATAAATTAAAGCCGACGGTGCAGCAGGTGACCAGCGGATTTGTCTTGCGCCACGGTATGCCCCTCAATGCATACTTACACTGCCGTGCGCTGTCTATCAAAGGATATTAGGAGGCGCATCGTTTGGCCTCGTCCCAAAGACCGTCCATCTCCTCCACGGTCATATCGGAAAGCCTCCTGCCGCTTTCCGCAGCAGCCATCTCCATGTAGCGGAAGCGTGATATGAATTTGCTGATGGTCTTTCTCAGCGCGTCTTCAGGATTCACCCCTATGAAACGGGAGATATTGACAATCATAAAAAGGATATCGCCCAGTTCGTCCTCAATTTCGCCTCTTTTCTTCTCTCTGACGGCATCTTTGAACTCCCGCACCTCTTCATCCAGCTTCTCCAAGACATCCTCGACCCGATCCCAGTCAAACCCTATACGGGATGCCCTGGACTGGAGTCTCTGTGCACGGAGCAGAGCAGGCAGGTCCTTCGGTACTCCTTCCAGGATAGAGGAGCGCTGCTTGCCCTCTCTCTTCTTATGTTCCTCCCAGTTCAC
>DKBH01000126.1 GCA_002451165.1 Nitrospiraceae bacterium UBA6905 | reverse complement strand
CCGGTCTACGACATGACCTTCTTCTCCGACCTGAACGCGGTGATTCAGCGAGAGCCGGTGCTTGAGCGCGACAAGGTCATGATGGCTTTGCTCACAGGAATCGGTATCGAAAAGGGAAAGGAATTCAGGCCGGATGAACAGACTGAGAAGGCCATGCTGGAAGGACTCCGGCGCGCCTACGACTGGATGCAGGAGTATTTCATAAACCGTTCTACCGTTCCGTGGTGGCAAAACCGTCAGTGGCAGGTATGGCAGTTTGCCCAGGGGCAGCCTGAGGCGGGTTTCCCTTATGTTACTGAAGACAGGCTTCTGATAGACGAGCGCGCCGGGGGCGCCTATTTCTGGATCACCTACCTTCCGAAGAATCTTGGCGGAAGTACGTTCTACCTCACCGGTTTGCGAGACAAGGATGGGGCTTTGTTGAGCGGCAAGAATACCTACAGACTCACTGTACCTGCCGACACCCCGGCAAAGGACTTTTGGTCGGTCATCGTGTACAGCATGCGCACGAAGGGCTTTGTCGAAGGAGTTGATCGCGTGGGCCTCTCCTCGCAGCAGATCGATCAGATGAAAAAAAACGCTGACGGCTCGGTAGATATCTTTTTCGCCCCGAAGGCCCCGGATGGACTCGAATCAAACTGGATTCCAACCGCGGAAGATTTTTTTCTGTTGTTCCGTCTCTACGGACCGGACAAGCCGCTCTTTGAAAAAAAATGGATTCTTAACGACGTCGAGAAAGTGAAATAACTTTGTGAACAGATCGAGAGGAGGAGAAAGACGCATGAAAAAGGTACAGCGTGCTTTTCTTGCTACAATTCTGGCGTTAAGCCTGTGTGGCATGGCAGCAGCCGAGCCGCAATTGAACCTTCGCACATATGTGCCTTCTACGGTCTCGGAGGGATGGCAGCAGGTATTCAATACACTTCCCGATCCGACCAAGGCCGCCCGTTGCCCGGGGCCAAATGATCTTGAAGGCTGGAAGAAGTTGTATGACGCCGCTGAGCAGGGAAAGGTCAAAGTTGCAGAAGAAGCTGCCAAGCAGCTTCAGGTCAAGGTTGTCAGCAAAGATCTCGGCGGCGTTCCGGTTCTCGAGGTCACGCCAAAGGGCTGGGTTGATAACGGGAAGTTACTCATCTACACGCATGGTGGTGCCTACACCATGTTCAGCGCCCGCAGCACTTTGGATAGTGCGGCCCTGGTTGCCAGCCGTACCGGCCTGCGTGTGATCTCCGTCGACTACACGAACCCGCCGCGCGCGCGATGGTCGGAGGTGACCGACCAGGTGGTCAGGGTATTCAAGGCACTGAATGGGCAGGGCTTTGCGATGAAGGACCTCGCCATCTATGGTGACTCTGCCGGTGGCGGACTGGCGGCGGGTGTTGTCCTGAAGATGCGTGACGAGGGTATGGGAATGCCGGCTGCGGTCGTCTTGTGGTCACCTTGGGCTGACATCACCGAGACCGGCGACACATACATGACCTTGAAAGCGGCGGAGCCGAACTACCTGTACGAGAGAGTACTTGGACCCTCGGCGGACGCGTATGCCGATCCGAAAGACCAGAAGAATCCCTATGTGTCGCCGGTGTACGGCGATTTCACGAAGGGCTTTCCGCCGACGTTGATCCAGGGCGGCACCAGGGAGATCTTCTTGAGCAACTTCGTCCGGCTCTACCAGGCTCTGGATTCGGCAGGTCAGGCTGTGAAGCTGGATATCTATGAAGGTATGCCTCATGTCTTCCAGATCAAGGCGCCTGGATCACCGGAATCAGTAGCGGCTTTAAAAAAGATGGATGCTTTCTTAACAAAGTATCTCGAAAAATAGTCTGTGTCGACGCATTGTTAAAATAAAACGCGAAAGGAGACGTCATGAAGAAAAAAAAATTCATACGAATTGCTTTGATGACGACCGTCATCACGGGTTTGCTGGTGGTGACCGTCACTGCGGGCGAGGCACCCCGAATGAAGATGACCACCCCGATCCCGGAAGGGATCGAGACGCCCACCAAGTTGGAGACGCATCTCGGGACTTTGACGTCCTTTGACGGCGTTCCGGACAAGGAAACCACGCAGAAGGTATACGACGACCTCGACCTGAGGCGCGCGACGGAGGCGTTCCTTGCCACCCTGCCAGTGGCTTCCATGTCCGCGATGGAGGCGGGTCTGCGCAAGTTCGGTCCGCCCAACACGACGGCCATGCTCTTTGAGGATCTGATGGATTCCAAGGCCCTCTGGCTGACCCCCAACACCGTGTCGGTCTACCAGGCACTCTGGCTCGAACTCGGTGATGAACCGATGGTGATCGAGACGCCCCCGAAGGTCCTCGGCCTTATCGACGATGCCTGGTTCCATTACGTGACGGACTTCGGCAACGCCGGCCCGGACAAGGGTCAGGGCGGGAAATTCCTCATAGTGCCTCCCGGTTACAAGGGCGCGATCCCCGAAGGTTACCACGTGGCCAGGACCGATACCTACGGCAACTGGGTGGCCTGGCGCGGCTTCCAGGTGAATGGCTCGACCAAACCGGCCATCGAGGCCACCAAGACGATGTTCCGGATCTACCCCCTCTCGCAAAAGGACAATCCTCCGAAGATGAACTTTATCAATGTTTCGGGGACCGAGCACAACACCATTCACCGCATGGATTACCACTATTGGGAGGAGGTCAACGAGACCATCCAGGCCGAGCCGGCGACCGGCCTTGATCCCGAGGTTCGCGGCCTGCTGGCATCGATCGGCATTGAAAAAGGCAAGAAATTCAACCCGGACGCAAGGATGAAAAAAATCCTCACCGAGGCGGCCAAGGTGGGGTCGGTGACAGCCCAGGTGCTCACGGCGCGCCCACGAGATCAGCGCTTCTACGTTTATCCTGGCGAGCGTGTCTGGACCAACCCGTTGGTTGAGGGCCGGTACGACTTCCTGCTCGACGGCGCTACGTTGCTGGATGCCCGCATCTACATGCATTTCTATGCCACCGGNNGGGATGGAGAACAACTGGATTCAGACCGTGCCCGGCAAAGGCTGGAACACGATCTTCCGCCTTTACGGCCCTCTGCAGCCTTTCTACGACAAGACCTGGAGGCCCAGTGATCCAGAATTGGTCGATTAAGTAAACGTTGTGACAGCTACAACCGGTTCAGCAGTGGCGCCGCAGGCAGCGCGCCCCTGAACCGGGGCATACGGTGCAAATATATGGTGCCTAATCGGTTGTAAGGAGGCAAGCATGGATCACATCCCGCCGATCTACTTTGAAATAATGCAGAAAGTTATTATTGCAGTGGTCATTGCCGGCCTCGCTGTCGTTGCGAGCCGTTTGGCAGGAAGGGTGCTCAGGAACCGCGTAAAGGATGAGGCCCAAATGCTGACCGTAAGCGTGCTCGTTCGGAAGATCATGTATATTGCGGCCGCAGTAGTTATCCTGTCGATCGTATTCGGGGTTGGCGGTAATTTTGCAACGATCATCGGGATCCTGGGCGCCGGTGTTGCCTTTGCCTCGCAAGAGGTAATAGGCTCTTTCGCGGGTTACCTGAACATCATCACGGGCAATATATTCAGGATCGGAGACCGGATAAGAATAGGCAATGTGGTGGGAGACGTCCTCGACATCACGTTGCTGCGCACAACGGTCATGGAGATTGGGGAATGGGTAAAGGCTGACCAGTACACGGGCAGGGTCGTAAGTCTGGCCAACCGCGTGGTCTTCTCCGACCCGGTCTTCAACTATACGCAGCATTCCCGTTACCTCTGGGATGAGATCATGATTCCGGTCACCTATGACAGCAATTGGCGTCGTGCCGTCGAGCTCATACTGACCAAGGGGAGGGAATTGACAGTGCCGTTTCATGCCGATGCACGAGCAGAGTTTGAGGAGATGAAAAGGAAATATCCATCCCTTCATGAAGTGCCTGTTGAGCCTTCGGTCTACATTATCATGACGGACAATTGGATCGAGCTGACCTTGCGTTACATTGTCGAAGCGAGGAATCGCAGGGCCGTAAAAGGCCAGATTCACCGTGAGCTTCTGAACAGCTTCGGCGAAGAACCCGGCATCAGGGTCGCTTCGGTGACCATTGATATCGTCGGATTCCCGCCGCTGAAGAGCAGCAAGGGTTCCCTCCCGGATGTGCACACCGACGCCCCATGATATTGAGGGAAGCTCGTGAGAGAGGTATATATGACACGTTCTGTGAAAAAAAACCTTTGAATACAGAGGCATCACTGACAGGGTAACAAGGAACAAAAATTGGATTGCCCAAACAGGCTTCGAACTTCTTGGCAGTGCGGCTATATGACTTCGTCAGCGTCTTCCGTCTCCTCCGTTCAGCGCCGCCGCGAAACACAGAATAAATAATTATAGATCCAAACGAATACAGATTAAGGACCAATAACCATAGTGCATCTCGGAAGGGAATTCCTTACGAAACCTTGACACAAAAAGTGGCATCCAATAACCGGAAACCGCTCTACAAGCACATGACGTTGACTATATTGTGGCAAAAGTACCCCAGTCGAAACTGACGATATTGCACGTTATTTATTTGACGCAGAAGCAGCGGCTTGATACTGCCCACTCAGCGAGTAGGTATGCTGAATTGGTGGATATTCAATCCAAATGGAGAAATTGGTATGAAGCGGGTGGGAGCGTAGAACCGCATGGGAAAGTAAGTAGGCATATAGCTGCGTGATACTTAATAATATAGAGAAAGGCTATAACCAAGTGGTGAACCGGACGCGAAGATCTCCGCTGCCCTTATGGAGTCAAGGACTTTGGTGCTATAGTTAACCCCAACATTCATAGAAGGTGATGAGACCGTACTCGCCGAACATGCGATGCTGTTTAAAATAGTAAAGTCGATTGGCAGAATAACCATTGCAGGGGCGCTTGTATTATTTGCCGTCTGGTTATATATTGCCCAGCCGACAACTCAGCAGAACCATAAATCATCAGTGCATGTTGATGCGACCCGCCTAAGGACTCATGTGGAAACCCTCGCCAAGACCTACGCCCCCCGCAATTATAGAGAAACAGGCAATTTGGACAGCTGTGCCGATTATATCTTTCATCATTTGATGCAGGCCGGCGCTGAGGTGGAACGGCAAGATTTTACCGTTGAAAGGCGCAGATACGTTAATGTCATAGGACGGTTCGGTAAGGAGAGGACCAAGCAGATAATTATCGGTGCACATTATGACGCTGTTGAGGGGACCCCTGGCGCAGATGATAACGCAAGCGGCGTGGCCGCGCTGATTGAACTTGCATATCTCATCGGCAAGAGCGACCTCAATAAAGGCGTGGAGCTGGTCGCTTACAGCCTTGAAGAGCCTCCTTTCTTTGGTACGGACATGATGGGTAGCGCCTTTCATGCCTCACGCATCGGTCCCCGGCGGATAGAAGGGGTAGTAGTTTTGGAGATGATCGGCTGCTATGATGACCGATGGGGATCGCAGTCTTATCCGATGGCTCTGCTCAGCCTGTTCTATCCCCATCAGGGCAACTTCATTGCAGTTGTCGGCAAGCCGGATCAGAGAGAATTCACCAGGAGGGTAAAGGTGGGGATGAACGGCGCAACGGATCTTCCGGTTTACTCACTCAATGCGCCCGAATTCTTGCCCGGCGTGGACTTTTCAGATCATCGCAATTACTGGGCGCACGGTATCAATGCAGTAATGATAACTGACACCGCTTTTTATAGAAACAAGGCATATCACAATGTCTCTGATACGCCCGATAGATTAGACTACAGTCGGATGGCCAAGGTCGTCGCAGGCGTATTCGAGGCGCTGAGAACGTTATGACGGTGGCGAACAGATTGCCCGACCCCCAGAAGTTCGGCTGCTTATCTGCGTCCACAGCCCGCTGCCGGTGCGAGGTGTCTCTCTTGGATGAGGAGGCGAGGAGTGTGTCGCCCTTAACTATCATGAGGGGCTGTAGAAGAGCATCTTGAAAGGCAGAACGGATGTGATTTATGCTAATCGCTTCTACGAGCTGCAGGCGACGTTCTGCTGTAAACGTGAGAGGAGGGCTTCTTAACTCATGACAGATGCATTAGCGTTGCTCGCATTGCTGATCGGATTGGAGTTGGTGCTCGGTGTCGACAATATTCTGGTCATTTCCATCTTCGTGGGAAGACTGCCGCAGGCGCAGAGGAACGCCGCGCGCATAGCGGGCCTGGCCGTGGCCCTGCTTGCAAGGATTCTGCTCTTGTTCATCCTCCTTCAGCTCGCGAGCCTGACCAATAACATCGTGCTGCATTATTCGGTACGGGACNNTTTTCGATCGATTCCGTCATTACGGCTATCGGCCTTACGGACAAGGTCTGGATCATCATAACGTCGGTGATCACGTCATTCCTGGCGATCCTTGCCTTTGCGAAGCCGATAGGAGACTTCATACTCGAACGTCCCTCACTGAAAATTCTAGCCCTTTCATTCCTGATCACCATTGGCGTTACCATTTTTATGGAGGGCATGCACAAGCATGTCCCAAAGGCGTATATCTATCTGCCGATGGGGTTTGCCCTCTTCGTAGAAATGTTGCAGCTTCGTTATGAGAGCAACAAGAGAAGGAAAGCGGGGCTTGCAGGCGCACCAACAGGAGATTGATACGCGACCGCCGGATATGTCTTTTTGATATCGGTGCGGCACGGGTGAACAGCGTTTACGTACTGCCTGCGGCCTTGCCGTCGCTATGACAAAGGTCATATCATTCTCAGCTCCCCTGCGGTAGAATGAATTCATAACAGGACAATCACACCAAGGAGGATAAAGATATGGCAACGACAGAAAAGAAGGTGATTACCAAGGATTCACTTATCGGGGATNNGGATGTTCCCGGGGCAAAGGACGTTATACAGAAATATTTCGGCAACGGATGCTTCACCTGTCCGGGCATTAATGTCGAATCGCTCTCGTTCGGCGCTATGATGCACAACCTTGACCCGGACAAGATCGTAAAGGAACTGAACGAGCTGGAGGGATGATATGGCACAATGCTTTGTCTGTAGCATCACCGATGCGGAGCGAGTGCTTCTTCCCTGTCTGCACGAGGGAAAAGAGAAATTTGTCTGCGTTCGCTGCCTGCCGGTCCTGATCCACGGCGGGGGACACTGAGCGTCGGGAAAGTTGGAAGGGAACCCCGAAGCCCCCGGCATGACACCGGGGGCTTTTTTGTTATGATAATCCATGCAACGGAGGATAGGTGTTCATGTCTCAATTGCCGGCGGTATAGACAAGGGGCTTGAGCGGGCAAAGGAACTCGGCTGCACCACGGTGCAGATCTTCTCGCATAATCCCCGGGGCTGGGGTCTCGGGAACAGACAGGAGGAGGAAATAGTCCGTTTCATGGCCTTAAAGAAGTCCTATGATATTGCCCCGGTGTTCATACATACGTCCTACCTCATTAATCTGGCCACATCTCGGCAGGAACTACTGAGAAAATCAATAGCCATGGTAATCGAGGAGCTGAACATCGCTGATCAAATCGATGCCGAGTTTGTTGTGCTACATACAGGGAGTGCTGCAGGAGACGACCCCGGAACAGCGCGGGGGCGTGCGATCGAGGCGTTGAAGCAGATCGCCGCTGCAGGAACGTGGAAAGCCCGGCTCCTGCTGGAGAATACTGCAGGTGAGCGCGGGGATGTGACGTCCCGCATTCATGATCTTGCTGGGATTTTGCAGCAGGTGCCTCGCGGCCTTATCGCGGGCATATGTCTTGATACCTGCCATGCCTTCTCTGCCGGGTATGACATCTGCACAGCAAAAGGCCTCGATGTGCTTGCAAGAGAAATCTCGGCTCATTGCGGCAGGGATGCCCTTAGGCTGATCCATCTGAACGATGCAAAAAAACCCTTGGGCTCTGGGGTAGACCGGCACGAACATATCGGTGAGGGAATGATCGGGAAGAAGAGCTTCAGTCGCTTCGTCAATCATCCTTTTTTTTCCCGGATTCCTCTAATCCTCGAAACGCCGAAAATGACTGCTGATGATGATCTGAGAAACCTGGGAACGGTCAGGGCATTGATCGGCAAGGGCTGATTTTAGTTGCTAAACTGTTTAACAATGGGATATAGTATACATTATTTTGCTTGAGGAGGAAATATGGCAAAGACAACACTCGATCTGAAGGGAATGAGCTGCCCCATGCCGATCATGAAGGTGGCTGCTGCAGTGAAAAAAGGAGCATCCGGCGATGTATTTGAAGCTGTCTGTGATGATGCCGGGTTTGAGCCTGATGTCCAGGCATGGTGCAAAGAGACCGGAAATACGATGAACAGTCTGACCAAATCCGGCAAGGACATTACGGTAGTAATTACTAAGAAATAGTGGAGGATATATGAGCGCAGATGCTGTTCAGGAAAAGATAAAAGAGCTGGAGGAGCGTTTGGCAAAGGTGGAGGGCAACCGGTCGAACTTGACCATGGTGCTCTTCAGCGGTGATTTTGACAAGGCAATGGCTGCCTTTATTATCGCGAATGGTGCACTTGCCATGGGAAAGGAAGTTACGATTTTTGTGACCTTTTGGGGGCTTGACATACTGAAAAAGCCCACCATGACGGGCGCCGGAAAGAACATGCTTGAAAAGATGGTTACGATGATGCGGCCGAAGGGCCCGGCAAAACTGCCTACATCCAAGATGAATTTTGCCGGTATCGGTCCGAAACTTTTCACGTATATGATGGGGAAAAAGAATGTGACGACGCTGCAGAATCTGGTAGATACGGCTGTGGAGTTCGGCGTCAGAATCGTCGCCTGTCAGATGTCCATGGATGTCATGGGTATCAAACAGCAGGACCTTATGGATGGTATAGAATTCGGCGGAGTAGCGGCGTTTCTGGGTAGTTCTTTTAACTCCAATACGACACTCTTCGTTTAATCTTTTTCTTCGGGGAGCTGCCTTGGCCCGTATGATGTATGTTATAACACAGGACCCTAAGGAAAAGCTCGAACTTGTATCGAGCGTCTTTGCTCAGGCCGTTACAGCGCTATCCTTTGAATATGATACAGAAATATTCCTTATGGACAGAGCCGTACATGCTGCAGTAAAAGGCTATGTTGACGGGTTGAAAGCCAGAAGCTTCCCTCCCCTTCTTGAACTTATAGAAATGTTTTCAGATATGGGGGGCAGGCTCTATGTCTGCTCCCCCTTTGCTCAAACCTTCGGCATACAAAAAGGGAGTTGTATCCCCGGAGTGGTGGATTTTGTCGATGCCGGCAAGCTGGTTGTGCATGCTAAAGATTCCGTAGTATTTACTTACTGATCTTCTTTCCTGCCGCTTCACTTCCTGACTCCAGGGAAATTGATTTCTTTTGAGTGGCGCGCCGTACCCCTCTTTTCTATTATGTTCCCGCAACGATCAAGCCTTTTCTTACAATGATCGTTCTTATATTTTCATCTGCTGGACATTATTACTATAATTTTGTTCCCGGAAGAAGGATTACTGTTTTGTTATTTAGAGGTATCGTTCTGAAAGAGTGGTATGCCTGTTCATGAAAGTAATTAAATTGTTATTAAATGCAATTTTATTGTTGACAACAGCAATTTGATTGTTGTATAAATATACACGAACGATGACTAAACAGGCACGGGATACGCTAAAAAGTCTCTTCTCCTCGTCCATTCGGGCTGATGTTCTGGCGCTTCTACTAAATAATGCTGACGAAAAATTCTACGTAAGGGAAATTGCCACGCTGCTCAGGAAAAATCCATCCGGTGTCAAGAGAGAGCTCGATAATCTTGAAAAAATGGGCATCCTCACCAGTAAGAGGGTGGCTAACCTGAAATATTTTCAGGCAGATAAGAAATCAGCTTTTTTTTCTGAGCTCAAAAGCATCATAGCCAAGTCCCTGGGCGTTACCGGAGCTTTGAAGGCCTTGCTGAAGAACACAAGCGTCAAGACTGCATTTATCTTCGGTCCCTATGTGGAAAGTGAGGAGGCTGAGACGGTTAATGTCTTTATTATAGGTGCTGCTTCTCGCTCTCTCGATGGCATCAAGGATATTGAGGAGCGGTTCATGAAAAAGATCAGCCTCGTGACGATGGATGAGAATGAATTCAAGGCCAAGAAGGAAAGTAATGACGCTGATTTGGAAAAGCTCCTTTCGGGAGAAAAGATCATCCTGATGGGAAAGCTTTAATCTAGCCCTCCCCATCAATGCATGGGGGCAGAAAGGTGGTGAAGAAGATGGCAGTTAAGAAGGCAGCAGCAAAGAAGCCGGCAGCAAAGAAGGCAGCTCCGAAGAAGAAGGCAGCTCCGAAGAAAAAGAAATAAGTTACGGGAAAAGCAGTATCTTAGCTGGGGAACGGCAATTCCCCAGCTTTTTTTTTGACTATATTATCACAACAGGGGGTAAATTGGAAAAGATTTTTTAGAAGCAGATAACCTACTGATATTAAATGCTTATTTGCATCTCGTGGAGATGAGCCGTCCTTTCTTCGGTGATGATGTCCCAGAACTCCGGTACTGCAAGAAGTTTCTTCAGGAATTTGACGTTGCTGGAGTGTCCTGACTTACTGGCGATAATATGTCCATAGATCGGAAACCCTATGAGAGAAAAATCTCCAATAGAATCAAGTACTTTATGCCTTACAAACTCGTCCTTGAACCTCAGGCCAGAGGCATTCAGAATGCCGTCCTCGCCGAGAATTATCGCATTATCCAGTGATCCACCCTTCGCAAGGCCATTGTTCCGGAGAAATTCGATGTCCTTAAGGAATCCAAAGGTTCTCGCCGGGGCTATTTCCCTGACAAAATTCTCCTCGGTTACGTCGATGCTCATCCGTTGCTCCCCAATACCATGATGATGAAAAAAGATGCTGTAGGTCATCTTGGTCCCGCTATAGGGGAAGGCAGCTATTCTTGCATGTCCGTCTTCGAACACAAAAGGTCTGTTTATCCGCAGATAGGGTCTCTTCTTGCCCTGCTTTGCAATGCCGGCCCGCAGGATGATGCTGATAAGTTCGGTAGAACTTCCGTCAAGGATGGGCATCTCGGGGCCATTAACCTCGACCGTCAGATTATCGATGCCCAGACCTGCGAGCGCTGCCAGCATATGCTCCACGGTCTTGATCTTCACGCCATTGTAGCCGAGTGTCGTTGCAAATGCCGTATCAATTACCGAACCGACATTCGCCTTAATCAACGCAGGCTTGTCCAGTCTGATAAAGGTGATCCCCTCATCCCGGGAAGCAGGCTTTAAGGTAACGGTTGCATGTTTTCCCGTATGGAGGCCGATGCCTTCGAAAGAGACCTCCTGTTTTATGGTTCTTTGTGCTCGCATAATAATCAGAATTTTAAATTAGCAAATAGAGTGCCAGATAAAATATTGATTAAAATCAAAAGGAGATGCATCCAGATGCGTTGATTATGGGCGCTATGTGTATGATTCTTGCAACACTTGATGTTGAGTTTAAGTACCGCTACTCGTGCCTTCCACCGACAACGATCTCAGGTATCCGCACCGTCGGCATGGCATCGGTTACCGGGACTCCCTGTGCATCCTTTCCGCAGGTGCCTATGGAAAAACCGAGGTCATTGCCTACCATGTCAATGGATTTCAGGATCTCCGGGCCGTTGCCCGAAAGCGTCGCACCCCTTACCAGATCACTCCTCATGCCGTTTCTGATGAGATATCCTTCCTGCACATGAAAAACAAAGTCGCCGGTAACGGTATTCACCTGCCCCCCGCCCATTTTGACTACAAACAGTCCCTGATCAACCGATCTCACGATCTCTTCGGGATTGTGTTCGCCAGGTGCAATGAATGTGTTGGTCATTCTCGGAATGGGTCTCTTCTGGTATGACTCTCGCCGGCCGTTGCCGGTCGACTGCTTCCCTTCTTTCAGAGCTGTCAGCTTGTCATACATATAGCTCTTAAGGATGCCCTGATCCACCAGTACTGTCCGCTGAGACGGCGTCCCCTCATCATCGAAGCGGAATGAGCCCCGCTTCCCGGATAGGGTGGCATCATCGATGACCGTGATAAGGTCAGAGGCGACTTTCTCCCCCAGCATCCCTGAGAAAACGGAGAGCCCCTGTTGGGCAAGGTCAGCCTCGAGGCCGTGACCTATTGCCTCATGGATCATCGTGCCGCCGGCCTGTGATGAAATGACCACGGGCATTCTGTCTGCGGGAGCCTCCCTGGCAGTGAGCATCGAGATCGACCGCCGGGCAGCTTTCAGCGTCAGTACCTCGACAGTCTCTTCATCAAGAATTTCAAGACCGGAAAGTCCGCCTATTACCTCATATCCTGTTTGCACCAGCGTGTCCTGAGCCGCTATCACCTGTATGATAAAGGACGTATAGACTCGGTCATCTTCGGCAACAAAGCCTTCTGAGGCAGCGGTCTGAACGTGCTGAAGCAGATCACGGTAGATCACTGAGACCTGTCGAATGCGGGAATCATAAGACCGTGCAATTCTTTCCGCTTTACGAACAAGTTTAATTTTTTCCCTCAGCGGTACGTCATCGGGTAAAGACTGGATGCTGAAAGCGACCGAAGGCATCCTCGCTTTAAGCTGTGGAATTTCCTGCGCAGGTCCGTTCCCTGCCATGCTGCTGACCGCACCAGCAGCTGCTAACAGCGCAGCGGGAACCAGATCACTGCTGGAAGCATATGCGGTTTTGCCGCCAGAGAGCAGCCGGAGACCGGCTCCAGACTCCTGACCCGTGACAATTTTTTCGACCCTGCCGTCCTCCATGACAAGAGATGTGCTGCGCCTCGACTCAGCAAAGACGTCGGCGTATTCACCACCGCAGTTGAGGATCCTCCTGAGAAGATCTGCATGGAGCGTATGATCAATAATGTTTTCTGTTTTCGATTTCTTCACGGTGAGGTATTATACCATTACGAAAAAACGAGAATGGAGGGTTACCATGCCTCATTTGGGTGTGATCGCCGGGAGCGGCATCTACGAGATGCCAGATCTCTTGATCACGGATACTATTAAGCTGGAGACACCCTACGGAGATCCTTCAGACAGTTACCGCATGGGAAGGTTTGCCGGCAAAGAGGTAGTATTTCTGCCGCGTCACGGCGCGAAACATAACATTCCTCCCCACCGAATCAATTACCGGGCAAACATCTGGGGTTTCCGGGAACTGGGCATCAGCAGGATAGTCTCTATTAATGCGACCGGGGGCATCAGCAGGCGTATGATGCCAGGATCGATCGTGGTGCTTGACCAACTCATCGATATGACGAGCGGGAGAGAAGCGACATTCTTCGAGCAGGACGGAGTGGTCCATATAGATTTCACCAGCCCCTTCTGTCCTGATCTGCGGAACGAGCTCATTGAGGCAGCTGCTGAGGCCGGAGTTACGTTGCTGTCTGACGGCACCTATATAGCCGTGAACGGTCCCCGGCTGGAGACCGCGGCCGAGATAAAGGCTTTTGCGGGCCTCGGTGCTGATGTGGTAGGCATGACTGGCATGCCTGAGGCAGTTCTGGGCAGAGAGCTCGAGATTTGTTTTGCCGCCGTTGCAGTTGTTACCAATACCGCTGCCGGCATTGCTGAAGGAATGCTTGCCGCCACAGAGGTTGTTCAGGTTATGCGGGCGTCAACGGAACGGATCCAGGTGCTGCTTAAGACGTTTTTCGGACGAGATCTCTCCACGCGTGCCTGTACCTGCGGAAGTGCACTGAAGAATGCACGCATGTAGTCTTTTTCGGTTATAACAAGGTAACGATGCAGACCATTTTGATTGTTGAAGACAAGGAATCCATGGCAGAGATGCTCAGGGAGACCCTTGAGGCGGAAAGATACGGCGTCATTGTGGCGGCCGACGGCCTGAAGGGCATCCGCTGTCTGCGGGAAAGCCATGTAGACCTCGTGCTGACCGACCTGAAGCTCCCTAAGAAGGACGGGTTAGAAGTGCTCAAGGCGGCAAAAACGGAAAACCCGCTCTTGCCGGTTATCGTTATGACCGCCTTCGGGACCGTAGAGAAGGCGGTTGCAGCGATGAAGGAAGGTGCTGTCGATTTCATTACAAAACCGTTTGACACGGACCACCTGATCATTCTCATCAAACGTGCGCTCGAAAATCAGAGGCTCATCACCGAGAACCTGCTGCTAAGGGACGAGTTGGAAGGAAAATTCGGCATGCCCACGATCATCGGAAAAAGCCCGGCGATAACAGAGGTCGCGCAAAATGTTCAGAAAGTAGCCCCTGCTAAGACTACGGTATTGTTGCTGGGGGAGAGCGGCACCGGCAAGGAGCTCTTTGCCCGGGCTATTCACCATCTCAGCAGTAGGAAGGAATACCCTTTCGTTCCCATCAACTGCGCAGCGATCCCGAGAGAGCTTCTCGAGACTGAGCTTTTCGGACATGAGAAAGGTTCCTTCACCGGTGCCGAGACAAGAAAGATCGGCAAGTTCGAACTGGCTGACAAAGGCACGATCTTTCTTGATGAGATAGCGGAGATGGATCTGGCGCTCCAGGCCAAGATCCTGAGGGTGATCCAGGAAGGAGAAATTGAACGGGTTGGCGGGGTCAGATCGATCGCCATTGATGTGAGGATTGTTGCGGCGAGCAATAAGGATATCGAAAAGGCGGTTCAAGAGAAGCTTTTTCGGGAGGATCTTTATTACCGCCTGAA
>DKBH01000099.1 GCA_002451165.1 Nitrospiraceae bacterium UBA6905 | reverse complement strand
CTGAGCCAGGATCAAACTCTCATTTGATTCCTGTAATTCTAAACTCAATACATCAACGGTACGCTACGCACCTTTTTCAGTTCTCAAAGAGCGAGTAAGTACTATAGACAAATTATTTTGCCTTTGTCAAGCGAACTAACGGAGGTATCTGCTGCGGTTCTTCTGCTTCAGTTGTGCACGGTCTTTGCCGTATAATACGAGCCTATTTAAACAGATCAAAAACGGAAAAGTAAAGACATGGACTTCAGGATTATCGCACAGGACGGTCCGCGGCGGCGAGGTGAAATCACTACGCGCAGGGGTATCATCCGGACGCCGGCATTCATGCCCGTAGGCACGCTCGGCACGGTCAAAGCAATGTCGCCCGAAGAGCTGCGGGAAATCGGCGCTGAGGTCATTCTCGGCAACACGTACCACCTGTATCTCAGGCCGGGCGTCGAAGTCATAGCAGCACTCGGCGGACTGCATGCCTTCATGAACTGGGACCGTCCCATCCTGACGGACAGCGGCGGATTTCAGGTCTTCAGCCTAGCGCCGTTCAGGAAGATCGAAGAGCACGGGGTGCAGTTCAGGTCCCACATCGACGGATCTCTCCATTGTATCGGCCCGAAAGAAGCGATGCATATCCAGGGCATGCTCGGCTCGGACATTGCCATGGTGTTCGACGAATGCATCCCCTACCCTGCCGCGCATGAGTATGCGGAACACTCGACGGACATCACCACGCGCTGGGCGCGGGAATGCAAGGAATACCAGAGCGAAGGGCAGGCCTTGTTCGGCATCATGCAGGGCGGAATGTTCCGGGACCTGCGCCGCAAGAGCATCGAGGACCTCCAGGAGATCGGCTTCGACGGCTACGCGGTCGGAGGGGTGAGCGTAGGGGAGCCGAAGGAGGAGATGCACGACATCATATCATTCACCGCCCCCCTGCTTCCCGCTGACAGGCCGCGGTACCTCATGGGCATCGGCGACCTCGGCGACATGCTCTTCGCCGTGGATGCGGGCTTCGATATGTTCGATTGCGTCATGCCGACACGCAACGCACGCAACGGCACGCTCTTCACCAGCGTGGGAAGGATCAGCATCAAACGAGAGGAGTTCAAGTTCGACGCGGGCCCCCTCGATCCCGCCTGCTCATGCTACACCTGCAGGAACTATTCTCGCGGCTATCTGCGGCATCTCTTCCTTGCGCGGGAGATCCTCTCGATGCGGCTGAACACGCTGCACAATCTCTACTTCTATCAGGACTTTTTCCAAAAGATGCGGGCAGCGATCGAGGAAAGAAGATTCGGAGAATTTAAGAGGAGATGGGAAGGGGTTTTGGGACAGGCGTAGTGTATTTATGTGCCTAAGAAAGCAGCCTTGCTCCTTTCATGCGTCAGATTGGCCGGCGTATCTTCCATAACCACCTTGCCAAGTCTCATCGCATAGGACCTGCCTGCAATTTCCAGAACTGCCCTGACATTTTGTTCCACGATAAGGATGGTCATTCCTATTTGTTTTACGATTTGTTTCATGGTAATGAAGATATTCTTCACCGCCTTTGGGGAAAGGCCGAGAGTCAGTTCGTCAAGAAGCATTAGTTCCGGCGCGTATGACCTGTGTCATAGCCTTTCCGCCCCCTGGTAGCGCAAAATAGTTATATCAATTCAAGGAGGTTACCCATGGAAATACTGGACCTGAAGAAGCTCATAACATTTTACCCGGATAAAATCGGCAGGGAGATGCTCTCGGACAAGTCTGAAATGCGCATCGCGCTGATGTGCCTGGAGTCAGGGCAGGAGCTGAAGCCCCATAAGGCGCCCCTGCGCCTGCTCATGTATTGCGTTGAAGGCAGAGGAACGTTTATCATAGGCGAGGAAGAAGTTGTGGCAGACGAAAAGACCTGCCTTCTCTGTGACCCCATGGTCCCGCATGGTTTCAAGGCTGACAAAGGTAGCAGGCTTGTAGTAATGGCAGTGGTAACACCGGTCGAGTAAAATACTGAATAAGGAGGTTCCAATGTACCTAGTCAATGTCAACTTTGACTGCTGCACTGGCTGCGGAGAGTGCGTCAATATCTGTCCTACACAGGTATATCAGATGGGCGATAACGGCAAGACCGATCCTTTCCAGGCAGGAGAGTGCGTCGGATGCATGAGCTGTGTTGAAGTCTGTCCGGACAAGTGCATAGAGATTAAAGAGATGTAACCCGCAGGAGAAGGGGCAAGTGTAGCCTTGCCCCTTCTCCTGCGGCATCCTAACTTACCCCCACACCTCCTTTGCAACACCTTTTCTTTTGGTAGACATTCGATTCAGGTTATGCGCACATCCCTCGTTTGCCCCGAGTTCGTTCTGCATTAATGAGAGGTTCGACCGCAGGGTAAGAATACCGCCGCCCTACAGGGCGGAATACGCTCGGCCATTGCTGGTAGTCAGTAACCCAACGGAACCAAGGAAGCGTTTCTATTGAAGCGGATCCCGGTAGACGAAAAGGGTGAAGTCATAAAGCATCCGATCATGCCGCAGCGCCACATAGGGGGAGAGATTTCTTACCGCAAAGTTAAACATATCTGTCGGGGAGGTGTAATAGAGCTCAAAATCCTGCTCCGGGTTCAGATCGGACAGGGCATTGAAGGCCAGTCCCTTTCTGCAGTGCCGAAAGAGTTTCTGCAAGGTCTGCCGCATCGTCTCGGAAAGCCCCGGTACTCTGAGGTTAAACACTCCACAGATGAAGATAAAGTCAAACTCTTCATCAATCGCATCGGCGTCGATGTCGAACACCCGGAACCTGCTCTCGGGAAATTTCTTCCGTGCCAGAGCAATAAGGTTGGCATTAATATCGAAGCCTGTATAGTCGACAGCAATGCCGCGGTCGCGGAGATACTGAAGAAAATCTCCCTTGCCGCATCCAAAATCCAGAATCCTGGTATTGTCTACGGCGCCAATGTCAAGAAGGTTCTGATAATGCATCTCCTGGCCCTGCCTTGACCATCGGACCGCCTCGGGACGGTCGCCGTGAAGCTGCAGGTTCCTGTCAAAAAAGGAAATTACATATTCTTTTGCAAGATCGTCCATGGGGTGGAAATGCTCTGCACGCGGCATTCTGCGGCCTTGATCACGTACGATGATGCGGGAGAAAACAGGGCCGTTCAGTCACAGCCGAATCCGACGACATACCGGCCGTCCTCTGTCCTTTTCGACTAGCGCACGGACACCGTTGTGCAGCTGCACGGAAATGATGAAATGACCTTGACCGCGTTGGCCTTTGCAAAATCATATGCTGTCTGCATACAGAAGCCGGAAGGGCTATAGTCGGTAACGATCCCGGTCATGGTCTTATTCAGGGCCTCTATGCAGCAAGTAATTTCATGGCTTGTCAATATGCGTCTTTCCCGTCTCCTTATACCGACCGGCGTGCTGATATCCAGGCGCTTTTCACACTGGTCAAGCCACTGCGTGAGGTCCGTCATGCGAAAAGGCTTTTCAAGATAAAACCCACCAAGCTCTTTCAACGCCGTCTCCTCGCTCTCGTCAAGATATGCCGTAATTACTGCCTTATTCATGGGGGTAAGCCTGCACCCGTTCTGGGCCTGCACCTGCAAGAGCTCGATGCCGGTCATGACCGGCATTCTCTGATCAGTAATGATCACATCTGCACAGGGATGGTCATTCATGCAGCTGCCGTTCTCATTGTTCTGATATACCGGACATATGACCGGCTGGCTGAATGACACAACCTCATATCCCCGCCGGGAAAGGACCGCCCCCAGCAGATCAAGTACGGAAGTTTCATCATCAAAAATAATAGCTCGCCGTCTTCTGATGTTCCCGCCTCCTCAGCATGCTGGCCCCTGTTTTTCCGCATGGGCTCCCGATTAAGTGAGTACATAATAAAAGATAGATTCACGGTGAATCAAGCAAAATGATCTCATCAAGGCAATTGCTGCAGGTGATGTTTTTCACAAAAATGGCAGATGTTACCCGTCTCGTTCTCAGGAAAAATTCTCTCCAGAATGAAGACGAAAACAGTGGGAACATCTGCCGATACTTGTCAATCTCATCTATGTGAAACCCGCCTCTCGGGCAGCCGGCAGGCTGCGCTTCCTGCGCAGGAAACAGCTCTCGACATATGGCACCGGCTTGCGGTATGCTGTGGATGTAAGGAGGAAGAAACATGAAACATGTGCATAAGTATGAACCGCTCTTGCACCAGAGAGTCGCAGCTGATCTTGCAAAGTCAGGCATCGAGGCCGCAGAGCTCAGAAAATGCAGGGAATGCGGCAAAGAGATGCCCTTTCTCCTGACGAAAAAAGGCGTTTGGGTCCAGCTGTTCGAGGAACACGATCCGGAGGAGCAGGATATTCTCCTGGCATAACCACCACGGCCGTTGGGGGGTTTTCCTCAGCCAGGATGCCGCAACCCTTTGGCAGAGCGAGCATGTTTGTGTTACCGTACATCATAACGACGGTATGCGGCCGATCGCGCACCTCCGATGATGACGAAAACGGCAACACAGAAGGCTTAACCATGAACGTATCCGTACCACCGCGGCGTGCATTCCCTGAAGATGAGACTCGGCTGCCCTGGCTTGCCCTTCTCCTCGATGCCTATGCCGTCGTGGACAAAGGCGTCGGCATCGCGGTCAATAGGGGAAAAAGAAAGCTGAGGAAACGACCTGCCTGCACGGAAGGCTGCGATACCTGCTGCAGGGCCAATACGGACATCCCCACATACCCGCTCGAACTGGCAGGCATGACCTGGTATGCAATTGAAAAGGTTCAAGAATCTGATCGCACTGCGCTGAGGGAACAGCTTTCATCTCAGGGGGAAACCCCTCCCTGCCCGTTTCTCCTGGGCAACTCCTGTGCCGTCTATCCGGTAAGGCCCATTGCCTGCAGACAGTTCATCGTCTTCGGAAAGTCGTGTTCATCAGGAGAGGATCCCTTTTATACGAGAAGAGAAGATGTACTGACCCCGATCAGGGATTATACCGACGAGGCGATCTTCATCATGCTACCGTTCTACGGTATCACCCGGGACCATGACAAAGTTAACGCCATTAAGAACAACTTCATGCATACCAAGGTCCAGAACATATTTTCCTGCAACTGGATATCGCTGGCGGAAAGAATGTCCTCGTTTGATGCCCTGGGGAGCGAGGATCGTCGGAAGCGCTCAGGCGTATAGAACTACGATGAAGACGGATCAGAAGGAACTGGCAGCGCAGGTGTACAACCTGGAGATAGCAGAACGGAACGGCAATGCGCATGATACCGCCAGGATCAGCCACTGGATCGGCATGCTGCACCAGCAGCAGGGAGACTTTACACGGGCGCTTTCTTATCTGCAGAAAGCCCTTGATGCTGCAGGCGCTGCTGGCGATCAGGAGCTTGAGTCAAGAATTTATCACCACATGGGTGTGGCCCACCAAAAACGCGGTGATTACGATACAGCCATGGACTTTCACCAGAAGGCCCTCTGTCTGAACGAAAAGCTGCGCAACCTTTCGGGCATATCGAAAAGCTACAACCAGATGGGTATTGTGCACCAGAACCGTGGCGATTATGACTGGGCACTGGAGTACTTTTACCATGCACTTCATATTGCAGAACATATCCAGGACCGTGAAATGATCTCGACCTGTTATCAGAATATCGGGATCATCCATCAGAAGAAGGGTAACTATGAGCTGGCGCTTGAGTTGTCTCTTGAGGCGTTGGAAATCAAGCAGGCATCGGATGATTTACACGGCCTTCTCCGGACATATGGACAGATCGGCCTTCTCCATAAGCTGAGAGGAGACTATGCCCTGGCGATCGAGTTCACGCAAAAGGCCCTTGAAATCGCGGAGAAAACTGCTGACTGGGCAGGCATATCCCGCAGTTATAACCAGATGGGTATCATCCACCAGAACCGGGGCGAGATACGCAGGGCCCTCGAGTGCTATCAACAGGCTCTCGAAGCAGCTGAGGTAATCGGCGATATCCCTGAGTTCGCCAATTGTTATCAGAACATCGGTCTCGTGCACCAATTCAAGGGATGCTCGGAAGAGGCTATCGGATTCTATCAGAAAGCCCTGGAAATAGCCGAAAAGATCGGCGATAAGGCAGGCATAGCCCAAAGTCATAATTATCTCGGCGTTGTCTATCAGAACCGGGGGGATCATGGTAAGGCAGTTGAAAGCTATCAGAAATCGCTTGCACTGGCAGAAAAGATCGGTGATATGGCAAGCATATCAAAGAACTATCACCAGATCGGGACCGTTCACCAAGACAAGGGAGATCATGACAGCGCGCTCGCCTATTATGAAAAGGCCCTGGAGATATCGCGGAAGGTCGGCGATATTGCCGGCGTTGCAGGCAGCGTATGTATGGTCGGCAAGGTCATGCAGATCAAAAAGAACTATGTTGAAGCGTACCTCAAGTATCTCACGGCCCTCGACATCTTCGAGAAACTCGGCTCCCCGAATGTGGACGTTGTCCATTCCTACATTACCGGTCTTACCAACGAAATGGGGCATGACGACTTTCAGCGCCTAATAGACAATCTTGGCGAGAGAACATGAAAGGCCTTTCCTCTCCGCATTGCCCGTGCCCATGGAATACCTTGAGATCACAGTAACCGTCCCGGAAGAATCAAAGGAAGCGCTCATATACCGTATGGGCGCTCTGGGGGCCATGGGTTTCATCGAAGAAAGCGGCAAGATCACTGCCTATTATGCACCATGCTCCGCCCCTGCTGAAATCTGCCACGAGCTTATGGAATTCAGGTCCGTCCTGGCCTCTTCCGGTCTCGATTCCGCCTTATCGTGCTCCTTCAAGGTTCTTCCTGACAGGGACTGGAACGAGGCATGGAAGAAAAACTTCACGCCGATCGATATCGGTGAGCGTCTCATCATTATCCCGTCGTGGCTGCAGGTGGAGACCGACCGTATTCCCATCATTATCGACCCCGGCATGGTATTCGGCACCGGCCATCATGAGACGACACAAACCTGTCTGATACTCATCGAGCAGCTGGCAAAGCGTTCCTTCAGAAGAAGCCTGCTTGACATCGGAACCGGCACAGGCATACTTGCCATCGCCGCTGCCAGACTCGGCTTTGAGCGGGTGATCGCCCTGGACATTGATCCCCTCGCCCTTGACGCAGCAGCAAGGAATATCGCAGCAAATGGATTGAAGACCATTGATGTTTCTGAAGGCACGATAGCTACTGTAGACGGGACATTTGATGTCATTGTCGCAAATCTTCTCTCGGAAACGCTTACAGCAATTGCTTCTGAGCTCTCTCAGCGTCTTCAGCCCAATGGAACGGCAATCCTTTCAGGCCTCCTTGCCGGACAGGATGACGGGGTGATCGTGGCTATGGACGCTGCAGGCCTCTTCTGCCGCGAGAGGGTGGTCGACAATAAGTGGGTATCCCTCATATGCAGCAAAAATCCTGAGTAATCAAAGGCTTTTCTTTTCGTCGGTTTCCTCGCATCAGTTCGTGTCTGCACAGTCCCTTGGTCAGTCTCCGGATCGGCAGCGAATTTCATGGAACAGATTTTATTGCAAGGGATGCTGAAGAGTGCTATCTTGTAATCATAATTGACCGGCTACGTGTATACAAGGAGGGGTTATCATGAAAAAGCTTATCATATTTCTTCTGATTTTCACTGCTCTCGGCATAGGGTTATATTACTACACGGCAACAGTGGTATTCCCTTCCCCAGAAAACTGCAAGATCTGCCATTTTATCACCCCTTTCTACAATAAGTGGAAGGCATCGACACATAATAAGGTGCCCTGTCTGAAATGTCATGTATATAAGATTGAAAAAGCAGTTGCGGCACAGTTTCTATTTCTGGCGGGATCTTACAATCCGCGTCCACTGAGTAATGTCCCAGACAAAAACTGCCTCCAGTCAGGTTGCCACGACAAGCGCCTCGTTGAATCAAAGGTGCAGTTTACCAAACTCGGCATCACCTTTGATCACAAGCCGCATTTCGTAGAGATGAAGCGGGGGATAACGCTCCATTGCAGAAGCTGCCATTCCGATATTGTGCAAGGAGAGCACCTTAAGGTCTCCATGAACGTATGTTTCCTCTGCCATTTTATGGGCGTGCCGCATGATCAGGCAGTGACGGGTTGCCCTTCCTGCCATGCTGCTCCGAAGCAGGACATCATGGTAAGGGGCAGCGCATTTTCACATAGCGCTGCACTCAAAGCCGGCACGGGATGCAACCAATGCCACATGGAAGTCACCCGGGGGGACGGCTCGGTGCCCAAGGACAAGTGCTACTTCTGCCATGTCGAAAGAACGGAAAAATATGCTGACGTCAAGTTCGTACATGAAAAGCATGTGAAGGAAAAGCAGATAGACTGCCTGTGGTGCCATGAGAAGATCATCCATGGAAAAGTGAAAATGGCAGAGCATATCCCCATGGCTAAGTAGAAGTAGGGAAATGATTCATATCGCCGCCCGGTAGCGGACAGGAGCTTTTCTAAAGCAGTTCGGCCGCCCGCTCGGCGAGCGCCGAACGGGCGCCTTTCTGAAGATTGAGGTAGCAGAAGTTCTCTTCCTGAATGAATTTCGTGATCAGGTAGGACAGCCCGTTCGAGGCAGCATCGAGGAAGGGCGAATCGATCTGCTCCAGGTCACCGGTCAGGACGATCTTGGTCCCTTCTCCGCACCGGGTTATAATCGTCTTGACGTCGAGCGGTCTGAGGTTCTGCGCCTCATCGATAATGAGGTACCGGCGGGGCAGGCTCCTGCCCCGGATATAGGTGAGCGGTTCAATTTGGACGACGCCGGTCTCGATGAGATACTGCGAACTCCTGTAGTGCGTCTCCTTACCCTCGACATGCTCGGTCGAGGTGCCGACGATCACATCGAGGTTGTCATAGATCGGCTGCATCCAGGGATAGAGTTTCTCCTGAAGGTCGCCGGGCAGATAGCCGATATCCTGTCCCATCGGCACGATCGGCCGCGCCACCATCACCTGATCAAACTTCTTGTGATGATCGGTCGACACCTTATGCAGCGTCTTCGTGCAGAGGTATAGTCCTGCGGCAATGGCAAGCAGCGTCTTGCCGGTGCCGGCCCGCCCGGTAAGCGCGACGATATCCACGCTGTCGGCGAGCAGTGCGTCGATGGCACATTCCTGTTCAAGGTTCTTCGGCAGGATGCTCATCACGGACCGCTGGCGCCTGATGATCTGCATATTGTTATCGCCGTATACGCGGAACACCTTTGCCCCGGACTTCAGATAGTGCACCGATCTGATCTCTCCCGCGTCCTCGTCTCCCTCCGTAACATTTCCGAATCGTCTGAATACCGTGGTCTTGTCGGTAAGGTAATCTTGCGTAGCCAGGTTGTACGTGTCTGCCTTGATCCGCACCGATGTATCCTTCGATACGAGGATCACCGGACGGTCATGCTCCGCCTTGCTTTCAATGGAGAGGGCGGTCGAGATGATACGATCATCGTTGTTTGACAGCGGCAGTTCCGGATGTTCGTCAAAGACGACCCTCAGCGTACCGCCGCGCGGCAGGACTATGCCGGACGAGAGGTTCCCGCTCTCCCGGAATGAATCGATCAAACGGAGTGCGTGACGGGCAGAAGAGGGGATCTCGCCACTACCCTTCTTCAGATGATCAAGCTCTTCTATTACGGTAATCGGCAGTACGATATCATTGTCCTCGAAATGAAGAATCGCTTCCGGGTCGTGGATCAGGACATTCGTATCAAGGACATAGGTCTTTTTCACAGGTCGCCTCGCTTCTTTTCTGAAGACTGCATCATTATACCACGCTCCCGGTACGCGGCAAGACTGCAGCTCGTGCCTGGATGAGGACCACGGAGACGATCACGAGGAGACCGCCGGCAATCTGGAGCGGCTCCAGCACTTCTCCCAGAGCGGCATAGGCAAAGACCGCCGCACATACAGGCTCAAGCATAGCCGTTACGCTTGCATAGGTTGCGCGGATTGCCCGAATACCGTAATTATACAGACCGAACGGCAGCACCGTGCCGAAGAGGGCGACGTAGAGAACGAGTCCCCACGAACGCAGGTCCTGCACCGCACCGAAGGCCTGCAGGGGAGGATGCAGCAGATTCCAGACGAGCGCCGACATCAGCAGCGCATAGGACAGGATCGTCCAGGGATGATGTCGGTGCATTCCCTCCTCGCTCTTGATCGAATACCATGCAAATGCGGCCGAGGACAGGACCCCAATGAGCAGTCCAAGCCTGTTCAGCCTGAAGAGCTCAAGGCTGTACCCGCCGACCATGAGATAGCATCCTGCTGTTGCCCCGGCGATCGCTGCCACCGTAGAAGGGTAGAGACGCTCATTTCTGAAGATGCGACCGTGCAGGGCGATCATCACCGGCGAGAGATATTGGATCAGGATCGCCGCTGCGACCGGTATCAGGCTGATTGTGAAAAGATAGGTAAACTGTACTGCCGCGAGTATCGTTCCAAGATAAACAAGATAAATGAGATCACCTTTCCCGATGCGGAGAAGACGCCGGTCAAGCACCGCGAGCGCAAAAAAGAGGACAAGCGCCGCTATCGTAGTCCTGAGCTGGACCAATTCAAAGGCGGTGATGCCGCGGTGGAACAGGAACTTTGCAGACGTCCCGGAGACAGCCCAGAAAAAAGCTGCAAGGGCAACGGCCCCATACCCTGCAGATGCTGACCTCACCTTCTTCCCGCCGCGCCGGTATCGCTATCGCGTGAGACTGCGATACTTTATCCGGTGCGGCTGTTCAGCCGCAGCGCCGAGCCGTGCTTTCCGGTCCGTTTCGTATTCAGAATAGTTTCCGTCGAACCACACTACCATGCTATCTCCCTCAAAGGCGAGTATATGGGTTGCGATACGGTCGAGGAACCAGCGGTCATGACTGATCACGACCGCACATCCGGCAAAGTTTTCGAGCGCCTCTTCGAGCGCCCGCATGGTGTTCACNNGCTCACCTTCTTCTGCTGGTCCTGACCTGAAAAGTTAAATCTGCCCACGTAGGCACGGGACGATATCTGACGGCTGCCGATCTGCACCGTGTCCTGACCGCCGGAAATTACTTCCCAGACCGTTTTCCCCGGCTCAAGCACGTCCCTGCTCTGATCGACATAGGCCAGCCTGACGGTATCGCCGATTCTGATAGAGCCGGCATCAGGCTTCTCCTGTCCCGTAATCATACGGAAGAGCGTCGTTTTGCCCGCGCCATTCGG
>DKBH01000036.1 GCA_002451165.1 Nitrospiraceae bacterium UBA6905 | reverse complement strand
ATGATCCACGGCATTAAGAACGGTTTCTCGTGGGTTGGTGATCTTCACAGAGAGGTGGATTGGACAAAAGGGTGCATAGCCGTTACAGATGAAGAAATAGAGGAAATTGAGAGGTTAGCACCAAATGGTACGATCGTTGAGATAAGACCTTAAATGGACGCAAGACTTATCGCTCCATAGAATCGCGTAATGTTTTTGGTGAGCTTTTTTATAAAAACGGCCAGAAANNAACCCCGGACTTTAGTCCGGGGAGGGGGTTCATTTTAACCTGCATTCCTTTTGATAGTTTTTAGAATTTCTCTAGTAAAGAGGCGCGGGGTGGACATCGCATCGCCATGCTCCTGCCTTCCGCGTTGGCAGGAGGAAGCACGACTCCCATGTTTGGGTAAAGAGCTAAATCGACTTCCATAAGAAAACCTCAACGGTTGGGGTGCAAGAAGTGAATATATAAGCAAGCGGTGGTGTGGTATCCCTTTGACTATATGATACGGCAAGCAGCTACTGCTGATGGTTTCTACCGCAGAAACTAACCTACAGTGTAGAGAGGTCCCAGCGACCGAGTCTTGACTTGATGCTGCTGATGTCTGTTTTCTCATCGATAGCTTTCATGATCTTCCGCCGGTCTTTGATGTCGCCGAGGAGAATGGCTCCGGAAATGACATTCTGATCCATGACCAATTTTCTGTAGATGAACTTTTCCCGGTCAGAAACTACTACGGATTCTCGTTTGCCTTCAGCGTCGATATCACCGGCAGAAAAAATGTCGACACCCGCTACAGTGAGGGTATTTGACATCGTCGTTCCCCGATATTCAGCTGAACCACCAGCCATATTGATGCCCGCTATTTCGCCCTGTTGTTCCGCGGCTGGCCATATGCCGTAGCAATGTCCATCATGTTGGATAAGGTCTCCTGCAGCGTAAATATCCTCGACGCCTGTTTCCATCCTGTCATTGACTACGAGTCCCTGGTCTATGGTCATGCCGAGCTCTTTTGGGAGGCTCAGGTTCATCCTGATACCTGCAGAGATGATGACCGCTCCGCACTCGATTCGCCTGTTGTCAGCAAGCACGACCGCCTCTGCACGCTCAGCGCCGATGATGGCGGCAGGGGCGATACCGATATGAAATACAAAACCCATAGATGCAAGGTGAAGCTGGAGCAATGCAGCTCCTTCAGGGTCCATCTGCTTCGGAAGGAGTCGCGACAGCACTTCGATCACCGTAATATGGCATCCTGCCCGCATCAAACCGAACCCTGCTTCTATGCCGAGCACGCCGCCGCCGATGACCGCCACCTGTTTCTTGCTCTTTGCGATGTAATTCCTGATGGAGATAGCATCTTCCAGAGTCCTGAGCGAAAAAACTCCCTCCATGTCAGCTCCTGGCAGGGGAGGAACAAAGCAATGGGCTCCCGTCGAAACCAGGAGTCTGTCATAGGGTATTTTTTCATTAGAAGACGTTGTGATTACTCGTGCAGCAGGATCAACAGCTGTCACAGGGGTTGAGAGTGAAAGTTCTATGCGGTTCGTTTCATACCATTCGGGGCTGCGAATAATCAGGCCTTTTTCATCTGTTTCACCGGCAAGAAATGCAGGAAGCCTTATGCGGCTGTAAAAGGGAAATGGTTCCGCTGTGATGATCCGTATAAAAGCATCGGGGTCTGATCTCCTGATCTGCTCTGCTGCGGTAGTGCCTGCGACGCCGTTGCCGATAATGATATGGCGCACGAAGGCCCCTCAGTGAAAGGATTGTTCCTTGACATGGATGACTTGAAGCGGAAGGGAGCTTACCAGATCACCGTCAAGATAATGTTCGATCCAGTATGTCCCGGGGGTTTTCAGTTCGACATTGAGATGTACCGAAATGTCTCTGTGTTTGTTCACGTTGTCTCTAAGGGACATCTTAGATGAGGTTTCCCTCAGAATATTCTTTCTGTCCGGGGAAAGGAGCTTCGTTGTCACGGAGAAGTCACCTCTGCCGTCAGACCATTCAGACATCAAGGCGAGCCGCGGATGGAGCACGGGAAAATTCGTCGCATAAATGTTTTCGAAGAGCCCCATAAGGCTTATCTTGCCTCCTGCCTCCTGTCTGACATCATCACAGATGATTGTATATGCGAGAGATGGTCGTGTGGTATCTGTCATTATGACTCCCTTCTATGAGGATGTTGCTTTATTCTACCCGCATGTCCCATGAAACGGCAAGAGACGCACCACGCATTCCGTGAAACGAAGCGTTCTTGACTTGCTCCTACATTCTGTGATAAACAGAATCAGTTTTCATTTAAGGAAAAGATGGGACAGGATTTCTATCAGATACTGCGCGGGCTTCGCCTCAAGGCCACTCCAAAGAGGATTGCTATGCTTGAGATACTCGACGCAGAGCGGGGTTATCTTAGTCCTGAGGACATCTGGAAGCGCATGAGAAAGCAATTCGGGAGGCTGGGACTTCCCACCGTGTACCGCAATCTCGAAGGACTTTATGGGGGAGGTGTCATATCCCGGGTGATCCACCCCAACAGGCAGCTCTATTACTATCTCTGCAGAAATGAGGAACATCATCACCATTTCATCTGCATCTCCTGCAGAAGGGTCGAGGATGTCAATTTCTGCGCAGAAAAAGAGCTCCAGGATGCGGTCACCGGGGGTATCAAAGGAAAGGTTCTTTCCCATATCCTTCAGATCAATGGGCTCTGCTTTACTTGTCTTCAGAAAGAAGGAACGGCGCGTGCGTATTAACAGGGCCGCATATTGCGTTCTTGCGGCGCTGGTGCTGATCCTCCTTAGTGGTTGCAGGGGCAGTGAAGATGCAGATTCTGGGGGGCATCGCATAAAACTGAAGGTGGTAGCAAGCCTCTTCCCCATGTATGATTTTGCGTGGACAATCGGGGGTGGTTATGCAGAGGTCTCTCTGCTCATGCCCCCGGGGGTGGAGCCTCATAGCTTTGAACCGACACCTGCTGATGTGGCGAGACTCAACAGTGCCGACATTTTCATTTTTACCAACCGGTACATGGAGCCATGGGTCGAGGACATTCTGAAGAGCACAGACAGCAGCCGGCTCCTCATCGTCGATGCAAGCAGCGGCCTGGACTTGCTGATGCAGGGTGGTGCGGGCAGCGGCCAGGAAGAGACGAAGAAACATGGCCATGAGGACGGACAGGCGCCTGATCCTCATATCTGGCTCGATTTCGGTAACGCAATAAAGATGATCAACACCATCCGTGATGCATTCATCCGCAAGGACCCAGCCCACAAGGATACCTATGAAAAGAATGCTGAAGTTTACCGAACAAAACTCGAAATGCTTGATGATCGCTATTGGGAGAAGCTTTCAAGGTGCAGAAAGAAAGTAATGGTCGACGGTGGGCATTACACTTTCGGCTATCTCGCACGGCGTTATGGCCTGAGATATCTTGCAGCCTATGGTCTTTCCCCGGACGCCGAACCGACGGCGAAAGACCTTGCCCGTATAAGCAAAGTCCTCAGGCAGGAAGGGGTGACATATATATTCCAGGAGGAGCTCCTGTCTCCGAGAATCGCAGAGACCATATCCCGAGAGACGGGGGCATCGCTTCTTACTCTTCGGGGCGCGCATAATATATCCCGGGAAGAACTGCATGCAGGAACCACATTCATTGATCTCATGGAAAAGAATCTCGATCAGCTTGTCAGGGGTCTTCAATGTCGATAGTGATTGTTGAATCGAAAGGTTTGCATGTCAAACTCGGTATGCTTCCGGTGCTGTCCGATGTAAATTTCTGTATTTGGCAAGGTGACTATATTGGGCTGGTAGGACCCAATGGCTCCGGCAAATCAACGCTGATAAAGTGTATCCTTGGTCTGCTCAGACCTGCGAGTGGCTTCGTAACCCTTTTCGGCAATGAAGCCCTCGTGATGCGGGACCGGGAGAAAGTAGGGTATCTGCCCCAGAGAATAGATCTTTTCAATCCGAGATTCCCGTCAACTGTTGCTGAGATAATATCCCAGGGGTTAATTTCTGCGAAAAAGGCCGGCAGGGAGTATGGCCGGGCACAGACGGACAAAATGCTCGATATCCTCGAAATTACAGATATCAGAAACAGGCTCATCGGCGATCTTTCTGGAGGCCAACAGCAGAGGGTCTTCATTGCTCGTGCGCTGGTCAACGAGCCTGAATTGCTCATTCTTGATGAACCGGCCGGAGCTCTGGACCCGGAGACCAGAGACAATTTCTTCTCTCTCCTAAAGGGACTGAATGAGAAAAAAAGGGTCACGATCATCATGGTGACGCACGATATCGGCGGGATAGGAGCCTATGCTTCGAAGCTTCTTTATCTCGACAAGAAGGTTATCTTTTTCGGGGGTTTTGATGAATTCTGCATGTCCGAGAATATGGCCCATTTTTTCGGTTCAGACTCTCAGCATATCATCTGCCATAAACACCATTAAGTAAGTAACGGAATGGATATTCTTGAATTTCTGAACTACGGGTTTGTGAGGCGGGCACTGGTTGCCGGCTCTCTCATATCGGTTGTCTGCGCGGTTCTTGGAGTGATCCTTGTGCTACGGCGGCTATCGCTTATCGGGGACGGTCTCTCCCATGTCACCTTCGGCGCGGTCTCGCTTGCCATGGTGTTGAATGTATATCCTCTTGCGATGTCCATCCCGGTGGTGGTTATCTGTTCGCTTGGTATTCTCGGTATGACGAGGAGGGCCGGGATTTTTGGTGATGCTGCCATTGGCGTGGTTTCGTCGGTCGGCATCGCCTGCGGAATTCTTCTGGCCAGCAGTGCCGGAGGATTTAATGTGGATCTCTTCAGCTACCTTTTTGGTAGTATCCTCGCGATCAGTGCAACAGAGGTGATTGCCGCAGCCATTGTCTCTGCCATGGTGCTCGGGGCGGTCTCTCTGTATTTCAGAGAAATATATTCACTAACCTTTGATGAGGAGTTCGCACGGGCTTCAGGGATACCGGCAGACCGCATCAACACCCTTCTCATGGTTCTGACTGCGATGACTGTCGTTCTCGCCATGAAGGTGGTGGGCCTCATGCTCACGTCGGCACTCCTCGTACTGCCGGCAGTCACGGCGTTCCAGAATGCCCGTGGATTTAGGAACGCAATCTTTGTCGCATCCTTTGCGTCCCTTGTCTCCTTAATAGCAGGGATCGCGCTTTCTTTTTCGCTCAACCTTCCATCAGGCGCGTCGATTGTCGTGATCAACTTCTTTTTCTTTGTCGTGGCTTTCCTTTTCCGTCGCTTTTCAGGACAAAGGTCCCGATAGCGTACTGACGGCATCATCGCGAACGGGTCTTTCGATGACTTCGAAGAGTTGAGGTAAAATAGCATATGGCAAACGGAAAATTGTCTGCCTTTTCCTTTCGGGATTTTAGGTTATTCTGGTTCGGCCAGCTCATTTCCCTTTCCGGGACGTGGATGCAATCAGTGGCGCAGGGATGGCTCGTTTACAGTCTGACAAAATCCCCCTTGTATCTCGGGATGGTTGCTGCCGCCGCTTCGTTTCCCATACTCCTCTTTTCCTTGTTGGGCGGCGTCATTGCTGATCGGTATCCCAAGCGGAATCTTTTGCTGCTTACGCAAGCGCTATCGATCTTGCCCGCACTGTCTCTTGGCTTGCTCAGCAGTAGCGGTGCGGTTACGGTGTGGCATGTTGCCTTGCTCGCCGCCTTATTAGGAACGATAAATGCTCTGGACATTCCGGTGCGCCAGTCCTTTCTTGCGGAAATGGTCGGAAAGAGTCATATCATGAATGCCATTGCATTAAATTCTGCGGCATTTAACGGAGCACGCATAGTCGGTCCCGTCATTGCAGGGATGACCATAGCATATCTCGGCATTCCAGCCTGTTTTTATCTGAACGCCCTGAGCTTTGTCGCGGTGCTCGTTGCCCTCTACCGGATAGAGGCAAGAGGCGATGTTCGGTCAAAACCGGAAAGTATACTGAAAGATTTTACGAAAGGTCTCAGATTCGTAGCTGACAGCAGGGAGATCCGGAATGTCTTTTCTCTGATCGCCCTCTTCAGCATCATGGGCCTCCCTTATATCAGTCTTCTTCCTGTTTTTGCCGCAGAAGTATTTCAGCGGGGTGCTAAAGGCCTAGGCTTCCTTGTTGGGTCATCCGGTATCGGCGCATTAATCGCTGCCCTCAATATTGCCCTCAGGGGAGATATCCGTAATAAGTCTCGGTTTATGGCGCTGACCGGACTCTGTTTTTCCGGAGCCCTGATCGTATTTTCTCTTTCCGGAACCTTCTGGCTCTCGCTTCTATCCATCATGATAGTCGGGTGGGGTATGGTCAGTTACCTTGCAATTGCGAACAGTTTCATTCAGATAACGGTGCCAGACGCGCTTCGCGGAAGGGTCATGTCCGTGTATTCATTTGTCTTCCTCGGTACCGTTCCCATAGGCAATGCGATAATGGGAGTTGTTGCAGATCATATGGGTACGCCACATGCAGTTACCGTATCTGGCGTAATATGCCTGATGGCCGCGATGATGTATAGCAGGACACACCTGCTGCGTCAAGATGCGATATAATTATTGACCATGAAGATACTCGCCCTTGAAACGTCTACTATGCTCGGAGGAGTTGCCATAGCCGACGAGCATGGTCTTATCGCAGAGATCCGGTTGAATGTCAAGACGACGCATTCTGAACGCATGATGACCGCAATTGATTGGTTGTTGGGTCAGGCAGACCTATCACTCGACAAGGTCGATGCCGTTGCAGTAGCTTCTGGCCCCGGATCATTTACCGGGCTGAGAATAGGGCTTGCTACGGCGAAAGGACTTTGTTACGCTACGGGTAAACCCCTGGTACTTGTCCCTACGCTCGAAGCTCTTGCGTGGCATTTTCCCTATTGCCGGCATCCTGTTTGCACCATGCTTGATGCCCGAAAGGGTGAGGTCTACGCAGCAGTCTTCCTTTGGAAGGGAGATACGTTTGTTACTCTTGTTCCCGAGACGTCAATCACTCCCGAGGACCTCGTGCGGGATCTTCGCGATCCTCTTGTTCTGACAGGTGAAGGTGTGAGCCGGTACCGGGAGAGGATTCTCTCTGTACTCGGAGAAAGAGCTCTTATCGCTCCGTTTCACAAGATGATACCTTCACCATCGAATATTGCCCTGCTCGGAATTCTGAGGGCCCAGCGAGCAGACTATTCAGATTTAGCAACTGCAGAGCCCCTGTATGTCAGGAGATCGGAAGCTGAGGTGAAATGGTCGAGAGACCTATAGCCGCTATTAGTATGATCGACATGAGACCGGAGGACCTTCCCGAGGTTCTTTCTATCGAGCGTGTATCTTTTTCCACTCCTTGGTCAGCAATCCTCTTCATGAATGAGATCTACAAGCCGTTGTCGGTGTCGAAGGTTGTGCGATCAAAAGGAGAAATCGTCGGATATATATGTGCAGATCAGGTGCTTGATGAAGGCCATATCCTCAATGTCACGGTGCATCCTGAGCACCGTAGAAGGGGTGTGGCAATGCAGATGGTTACTCATGTGATTGGATTGCTCGCTGAAAGAGCCTGCAAAACCATATTTCTTGAAGTAAGGATGTCAAATCACGCGGCTCTCAGAATGTACGAAAAGTCAGGATTTAAGATGGTTACGATACGAAAGCAATATTATGCTGCACCAGAAGAAGACGCCGCCATCATGAAGTTAGATATTTCTTAATAGCTCTCCCGGCGAGCTCCTGCTACCCCCTTATTGTTGTTTCTCGTCTGTTTTCCATATGCCCCTGATGCGTGAATGACAGGCTGGACAGGTGCCGTCGGTCATGATATTCTCTTGGATACTATATCCCACGCGCTGTATAAGTAGCTGTTTGCACTTAGGACAGTAGGTGTTTTCCCCTCCTTCTCCCGGTACGTTACCTTCATAGACATGCATGAGACCTGCCTTGTATCCGATCTCGCACGCACGGCGAAGCGTTGCCACGGGCGTGCTGGCCCTGTCAACGAGCTTATAGGTGGGGTAGAACCGGCTCACATGCCAGGGGATGGCGGGATCGACGGACACGATGAATTCGGCTATGTCGGTAAGGTCTTTTTCAGAATCGTTCAGGTCGGGGATGATAAGTGTCGTAATTTCCAGCCAGATACCGAGTTCCTTCATCAGCACGATTGTATCTTTTACCGGTTGCAGACGCGCGCCACATATTTCCCGATAAAATGCGTCACTTCCCTTGAGATCGACATTGTTGGCATCCAGAAAGGGAGCAATGAGTCTCGAAGCATCAGGACCGGTATAGCCGTTTGAGACAAAGATGTTTTTTATTCCCTGTTCTCTCGCTAACTGTGCGCAGTCAAAAGCGAACTCGAAGAAGATCGTCGGTTCTGTATAGGTATAAGAGATGCTCAAACATCCATGTCGCGCTGCAGCATCAACAATCTGTTCAGGGCTCATATCCCTGCCTGGAATCTCAAAAGCCCTCTTCTGTGGAAACTGTGATATCTCATAGTTCTGGCAGTGTTTGCATCGGAAGTTACATCCGACCGTAGCAATAGAAAAGGATGTCGAGCCCGGCAGGAAATGAAAAAGTGGTTTTTTTTCAATGGGATCAACATTCCTGGAGATGACTTTACCGTAGACAAGACTGTAAAGCGTACCATCCCTGTTTTCGCGTACAGCACAAATGCCACGATGATCTTTCTTGATAAGACAGGTGTGGCCGCACAATCTGCATTTTACTTCTCCGGTATCAAGACGGTCATATATCAGAGCTTCTTTCATGAATTTTATTATATCAGGAATTGTCGGCATGTAATATGCGGCCTTGGTTGACTTGTTTTTCGAGTGAAAGTTAAAATAATCATTAGAATAAAACAGGTTGGAGGTTGGTATGCCGATTTACGAATATATATGCCTAAACTGCAGTGAAAAGTTCTCATTACTTCAGAGCGTATCCTGTGACCAAAAGGAGATAATATGTCCGAAATGTTCTTCGAACTCGGTTAAGAAGATGATGTCATCGTTCTGCTGCTCTTCCGGCTCCGGGAAGGGTATTTCTTCTGCTATTCCAACAGGCGGTTTCACCGGAGGAGGCTGAGGCGTTTCTTCCTGCTGAGCCGTCGGTTCAGCCCCCGGTATAAGTGCTGGATGATATTAAAAAGTCTTGACATTTTCAGTACTTAGCAATAAAATTTCTCAAAATACTTTAAATGAGGTGAAGAATGGCTCGCAAGCTGTTACTCGCGGATGACAGTATAACCATACAGAAGGTGGTGGAACTGGTTCTCGCTGAGGAAGATTTTGAGATAAAGTCAGTGAGCAACGGCGAAGAAGCACTGAACATTCTTTCAACGTTCAGACCTGATATTGTCCTCGCTGATATAGAAATGCCGAAGGTGAATGGATATCAGCTCTGTGACAACATCAAGAAAGACCCTGAACTTTCGCATGTTCCGGTGATTCTTCTTGCGGGCGCTTTTGAACCGATTGACGAGGAACTATCACGAGAGGTGAGGGCTGATGATTCTGTTATTAAGCCATTTGAATCTCAGGAATTAATCAGCAAAATCAATGCCGTGCTTACGATGAATGTATCGGCGGAAGTGGACAGAGCAGTTTCTGTGGAACCCGAGACGGGGTACGATGTCGAGGCCGTAACTGAAATGGATGAGGATGTTTTTGAGCTCGAAGAAGAGGCTGCGCGTGAAACAGCAGAAGCATCAAGAGCGGGTGAGGGAGTAAGGTCAGAGGAGGACCTGTGGTCCATGGAAGAGGTTCCCGAGGCTGTTGCCGAAGAAGAGATTGATCTTGCCCCGGAGGCATCGGAAGAAAAGGAACAAGAGCTTCCGGAAGATGTCGTGGCATCAGAGCCTTTTTTTACCATGCCGCATGGGGAGGTCACGGGCGCAAAGGTAACTGAAGATATGGTTTCACAGAACCTGGTTGCGCCTTCAAAGGAAGAAATGATGGCTGCGTTTGAACAAACGGTCAGGGGTCGCGTTGACGCTTTCCTGTCCTCGCTCGACATCAAGGAAACGATACTGCAGTCTCTCATGCCCTCCATGAAGGAATCCGTTGAAAAGGTGTTATGGGAGGTTGCCCCCGAACTTGCAGAGAAGATGCTTAAAGAGATATTAAAGGGGTCGATTTCTTCCCTGACCGCTGAGGTCGAAAAGGTCATTTGGGAGACGGTCCCTGACCTTGCAGGGTCAATGATCTCAAAAGAAATCGAAAAGATCAGGTCTGAATTCTAAACATTTCGTTTCTTGATTCGGACGGGGAAGCGGTGCATGCGATTCCCCGTTTTTTCATGTCATGCCTGAATTAGAGAAGATTTTTCATCCAGAACGAGCCGAGAAGAAATGGTATGCATACTGGCTGAGCAGCGGCCTGTTCACTGCTGACCCGGACAATGCTGCCGAGGCGTTCGTGATAGTTATTCCGCCACCGAACGTTACCGGTACGCTCCATATGGGACACGCCCTGAATGCGACACTCCAGGACATTCTCATCCGCTGGAAACGAATGTCTGGCTATAACGTGCTCTGGATTCCGGGAATGGATCATGCGGGCATCGCGACGCAAAATGTCGTAGAGCGTCAACTGGCGGCGGAAGGCATCGACCGTCACACGCTCGGCAGGGAGAGGTTTATTGAGCACATCTGGAAATGGAAAGCTGAGTACGGCGACAGGATCATCAATCAGCTCAAGAGGCTCGGTGCATCTTGCGATTGGTCGCGCGAACGGTTCACGCTTGACGAAGGTCTCTCCCGTGCCGTAAATGAAGTCTTTGTAAGTCTGTACGAGAAGGGTCTTATTTACCGGGAGTATAGGCTGATCAACTGGTGTCCGAGATGTCACACGGCGCTTTCCGACATCGAAGTCGAGCATGAGGAAATTGAAGGCCGATTGACCTTTATCCGATATCCTTTTACCGACGGCAGCGGACATATCTCGGTAGCGACGACGCGGCCTGAAACCATGTTGGGTGACGCAGCAGTAGCAGTAAATCCTGATGATGCGAGATACCGTCGTGCGATAGGAATGACGATTGCTCTTCCCCTTACAGGAAGGATTATCCCGGTTATCGGTGATGCATCTGTAGATCCGACATTCGGCACGGGAGCAGTGAAAGTGACACCCTCTCATGATTTTAATGACGAGGCCATGGCCAAGAGACAATCACCTCCGCTTCCCTTTATCTCCATCATAGCTCCTGATGGAACAATGACTGCTGCTGCCGGTAAACCATATGCCGGCATGGAGCGGTATGCATGCAGAAGCGCCGTCATCAGCGACCTTCGGGACGCCGGATTCCTCAAAAAACAAGAGCGATACAGCCACGCTATCAGTCAATGCTACCGCTGCAAGACGATCATCGAGCCGCTGCCTGCAATGCAGTGGTATGTGAAAGTTGGACCATTAGCGGAAAAAGCTATATCTGCAGTACGAGACCGGAAAACGGATTTTGTGCCGAAAGCCTGGGAGAATACCTACTTTGCATGGATGGAAAATATCAAGGATTGGTGTATATCACGCCAGATATGGTGGGGACATAGAATCCCTGCCTGGTTTTGTGACTGTGGTGCTGTCATGGTTGCACGCAGAGAGCCGGAGTACTGCGTAAAATGCGGATACACGATCCTCAGACAAGAAGAGGATGTGCTGGACACGTGGTTTTCTTCTGCACTCTGGCCTTTTTCCACACTCGGCTGGCCCGAGCGGACTAAGGAACTGCAGAAGTACTACCCGACTTCTGTGTTGGTAACCGGCTTTGACATCATATTTTTCTGGGTCGCCCGTATGATGATGATGGGAATCCAGTTTATAGGAGACGTTCCCTTCAGGGATGTTTATATCCATGCCTTGGTCAGGGATGCAAGCGGTCAAAAAATGTCGAAGTCCAAGGGGAATGTGATCGACCCGGTCGTTATGATGGACAAATACGGAACAGACGCATTCCGCTTTACCCTTGCCGCTTTTGCAGCACAGGGTCGCGACGTGAAGTTCTCCGAAGAACGGGTGGAAGGATACCGCCATTTTGTGAACAAGCTTTGGAATGCTGCACGTTTCATTCTTGCCAATGCCGAAGGGAAAACTATTACGGAACTTCCCGTTAGACCTGATCGCGATTTAGGAAGTCGCTGGATTGTAAGCAGGCTGTCAGCAACGTCGGAAAACGTACGCGTAGCACTTACGGAATATCGGTTTAATGATGCTGCGAGCAGTCTGTACCATTTTGTCTGGCACGAACTTTGTGATTGGTATATCGAGATGGCGAAGCCCATATTATATGGAATCACGGATGAAAAGGCCGCTGTTCAGGAATGCCTTCTTTACCTTCTGGAGAGGACGCTCAGATTGCTCCATCCATTCATGCCCTTTGTAACTGAGGAGATCTGGCAAACGATGCCTCATGAAGGGCGCAGTATCGTCACGACAGCTTTTCCCGAAGACGTTCCTCGTGACCCTTCTGCTGAGGATGAGATGGAGGTTCTCATGGAAGTTGTCACTGCGGTCAGAACGATCCGGGGTGAACTGAACCTATCGCCGACGTTGGAGCTCAAGGCCATGGTGAAGATACACGATGATCGAGTTCAAGATATTCTCGAAACGAATATAGTGTTCTTGCAACAGCTTGCTCGGGCGGAAATTGAGAAGATCGGTGGAGAAATAGAGAAACCGAGCGGATCGTCTGTCGCGGTCAGATCTCATGTCGAGGTGTATGTTCCACTTGAGGGCCTGCTAAATGTCGATCTTGAGATAGAGCGGACCAGGAAGGAAATGTCGAAACTCGAGGAAACGACGGAATTCCTCGACAATAAGCTTCGCAATGAGGACTTTATTAGCAGAGCACCCAAAGAGATCGTTGCGAAGGAACAAGCTAAGTATGATGACTGCATGAAAAAAATGGAGAGACTGAAAGAGAACCTTCAGAAGTTGCTTGATCTCAAGGGTGGGCAAGCATGATGGATATCCCTGCAAGTGTAACCGATTTATTGCAGCATGCCTTGGAGGAGGACCTCGGTCACGGCGATCTTACCTCATCGTTAATAATTCCTGAACAGAGCGAGGCCAGGGCGCTTTTTATTGCAAAAGGTAACTTTGTGCTCGCCGGATTTCCCTTCGCACAGTTGGTCTTTCGCCTCTTGGATAGCTCAGTCGTATGTAAATCATTTCATGCAGAAGGAGCAATGGTTCGAAAAGGTCATGTGCTCGGGGAGGTATCGGGAAAGACCCGACTGCTTCTCGCAGGCGAACGAACGAGCCTTAATATTCTGCAAAGACTATCGGGAATAGCAACACTTACGTCACGGTTTGTTGATGCAATATCTGGTACGAGCGCAAAAATCCTGGATACGCGTAAAACAACACCGTGTCATCGTTTTATGGAAAAATATGCGGTCAGGATAGGTGGTGGCGTGAACCATCGTTTCGGTCTTTTTGACGGTATCCTGATAAAGGACAATCATATCGAAGCAGTTGGGGGTATCCGTCAGGCGGTATTGCGCGCAAAGGCCGGTCATCATCCTGCTAGGATTGAAGTCGAGGTCGAGAACCTGAAGGACCTTGAAGAAGCCCTTGCTGCGGAGCCGGATATTATCATGCTTGATAATATGTCGATTCAGGATATGGCTGAAGCAGTAAAAATCGTTAAGGGCAAGGTTCTTCTTGAGGCCTCGGGCAATGTATCGCTTGATAATGTCAGACAAATTGCGGAGACCGGTGTTAATATGATCTCGGTCGGCTCGTTGACGCATTCGGTTGCCGCAGCAGATATTAGTCTTAAGATCGTCCAGTAGTTCTAATGCCCAACGTTAAAGCGAGCAGAATTTTCTTAGTGCAGTTGAGGCTTTAAGCTGAGCGAATTAATCGCTCATATCATCCTGGTAGAAGTATAATTTTGGTCTTTCATGAAGTTCGTATCATTTATCTGTAGATGCCCGTCTTTCTTTTTTTGCTTGCGTTATCCTCTTAATATAGGATGCAGCAAAACGGAGGGATCAAAAAGAAGATGCGAGGGACATACGGAATGCCTTTTAACGAGCTGGCGTTTTTTATGAAGAGATGGTCGGTTTATAGGTGCAGCACATTTGATGCCAGTCACGTAACGCATTACGTCCTTCAAGCAGCGGCAAGGGGTATGCGATACGAGCAGTGTCTGTTCAAAGTGTTCCTCGACGTATTATGCAGATTTGTTAACAATCAGAAAGCTCCTCATACTGATTGCTGATAATGGCATGCAATCTCTCTGTCAAGAAGAAAGTAAAAACGTGTTCATTGAACAGCAATCTTCCCGAATTCCTCCTTAACCTCTCTGATCAGCTCTTTTTCGTGCCCAATGTACCTCGCTGAGAAATGCATGGGGTAGAGGTTTTTAACCCCGGCGAGGCGCGCTATACGACCGCATTCTTGCGTCGTCAAGTGAAAGCGATCAATCGCGAGGTCTCTGTTCTTTTCCATGAAATAAGCCTCACAATAGAATATATCAGCGTCTTTGGCCAGCTCGATCAGCCGTTCGGTGTTCCTAGGGCTAATAGCAATATCGGTTGCAAAACATATCTTCTGACCCTTGACTATCCGTACAATATCGAGCAACCTGCTTATGGGATGTTTTTTTTCGCCAATAACTAGGAATCCTTCCCTGTTTCCTTCCCTTACTTTCCGTTTCAGTTCCGCCAGCCAGGGTCCAATCGCAAGCTTTTTCCTGATCAGCCTGTCCTTATCGATATTTATGTGGAATGGTTCTTCAAGTGAAAATGCAAGACAAGGAATCCCATGATCGAGCACGGCTGCTTTGACCTTATATAATGGATGTTCAAGTAGTATACCGCCGGATACGGTGCGCGAAAACGATTGTTTCATGAAGCGATCATCTGCACTGAATGCAGCTCTGCGAATATATCTGCCGTCAAATTCAACGATGGTGGCAACGAGGGGATATCCCTTTATAAGGTTCCAGGAGTAGCCTCTGAGTTTCCCCTCGACGTTTCTAATGATGCCGACAGGCCCATATATGGTCAGGGGCTCAGTCCTTCTCAAGGACGCCCTGAGCAGGGTATCGAAACCTACAAAATGATCAATATGCGTATGGCTAATGAAAACAGCGGTTATGCGATTGAGCTCGACGGGAGAAAGAGTATGAATATCTCCAAGATCGAAGAGGAACGACCGTCGCTCTCGAAGTATTCGCACCTGTAAACAGGGGTCTCCAAAGACACCATTCAGAAGCTTATGATGAAAAGTTGGCTTCATTTAAGCAGATAAGTTCTATGATATAATAACGAAAAATATTGCAAGAAAGCATGCCGAGGGAGCAGTTCTCCGCCCTTGCATGGTTAGAGGGGGTAGGATGCCTGAACTCAGAAAAGACCCCATCGTAGGACGATGGGTGATTATATCAGTCGAGCGGGGAAAACGGCCGACCGATTTTCTTTCGGTCACACAGAGAAAAAAGGGGGGGTTCTGTCCGTTCTGTCCGGGAAATGAATATACGACGCCTCCTGAGATCATGGCCTTCAGACCTGCTGGCTCATTGGCCAATGGCCCGGGGTGGAGTCTAAGAGTGATGCCGAATAAATTTCCGGCTCTTCAAATCTACGGTGATCTGAACAAGACCGGTGAAGGCATATTTGATAAGATGAACGGAGTTGGTGCCCATGAGGTCATCATCGAAACTCCTGATCATAACCTCTCACTTGCTACCATGCAGCAGAAGGCTGTGGAGGATGTGCTCTGGGCTGCGTTTCTGAGGCTTTCGGACCTGAAAAAAGACCAGCGCTTCAAATACTGTCTGGTATTTAAGAATGAAGGCGAGGTGGCTGGTGCGTCACTGGAGCATACCCACACGCAACTGATCGCTCTTCCCATTGTTCCCAAGTTGGTCAAGGAGGAACTCGACTCGGCGCGGCAGCACTTTGAGTTCAAGGAGAGATGCATTTTTTGCGATGTCATCAACCAGGAGATTGCTGACGGGAAAAGGGTCATCTATGAAAATGCTAAATATGTTGCAATGGCTCCGTTTGCCCCCCGTGCACCATTCGAAACGTGGATATTACCAAAGCATCACGACTCAATGTTCAGGCCTCCGGAAAAGGACTTTTTCGAGCTTGCAGAGATCTTCCAGAGGATCTTGCGTCAGATGGACAGGATTCTTGACACGCCCCCGTACAACTTTGTCATTCATACGTCGCCATTTTATGATGAGATCAATGACTATTATCACTGGCATATAGAAATCGTGCCGAAACTTACAAGAATAGCGGGGTTTGAGTGGGGGTCTGGTTTTTATATCAATCCTACTCCTCCTGAAGAATCTGCGAAGTTCATGCGCGAGGCCAGGATTTGAACGTTCTTATAGCATGTTCTGAAGCCGTACCATATGCAAAAACAGGAGGCCTTGCCGACGTAACCGGAGCGCTGCTTAAGGAATTCCGCAGTGGCAAGCTGAATGTTTCTCTGATCCTACCCCTCTATTCAGTGATCAAGAAGCGATTTAAACTGTATAAGACAGGAAAAATCGTACGGGTTCCTCTTGGCAACTTTGAAATCGAGGGAATTCTCTGGGCGTCTGATAAAGAAAAATATCCTGAAGCATATTTTATTGAGTGTGATGCTTTTTTTGGCAGACCCGAGCTTTACGGCACGGCTGAAGGAGATTTTACAGATAATGCAATACGTTACATATTCTTCTCGAGGGCTGTCCTTGAAACATGTCGTGCTCTTCGTATCGAGCCTGATGTTATACACTGTAATGATTGGCAGACCGGGTTAATCCCGCTTTATCTGAAGACGCTTTATGCCCGCCACAAACAGTTTCGCAAAACCGCTACGCTGCTGACTGTGCACAACCTCGGATATCAGGGCCTTTTCGATGCAGGTACCATGGAATATATGGGGCTGGGAAGAGAATTTTTCATTCCTGAGAAGCTCGAGTTTTACGGACAGCTGAACTTTCTCAAGGCAGGCCTTCTGTATGCGGATATTCTTAACACGGTCAGTCCTACTTATGCAAGGGAGATTCTAACACCCGAGCAGGGATTTGGCCTTGATGGTCTTCTCCGCACGCGCCAGGATGATTTGTATGGCATCATTAACGGAATCGATCCTGTCGAATGGAATCCTGCAGATGATGAGCTACTTCATGCCGCATATAGTGATGAGAATTTGAAGGGCAAGCAAGAATGCAAGAGAAAGTTCTGCCGGCAAGCGCGCATCACTAACAAGATGGCACCCCTTTTGGGCATGGTGAGCAGACTGTCAAGTCAGAAGGGGCTTGATCTGCTCCTGAATTCATTTGATGAACTTATAGCCCTGGGTGTCACTATCGCTGTCTTGGGGAAGGGCGATGAAGCGTATCATACGGCTTTCGTCCATAAAGAACGTCAGCATGCCGGCAGTGTGAGGATCACGATTGGGTTCGATGAAGCTGTGGCACACCACATTTATGCGGCAGCCGATTTCTTTCTTATGCCCTCCCAGTACGAACCCTGCGGAATCGGACAGCTTATTGCAATGAGATATGGGACGGTTCCCGTTGCACGGAAGACCGGTGGGCTTGTTGATACGATCGATGATTACGATCATCTTCGGGAAAACGGGAGCGGAATTCTTTTTCGTGACTTCACGCCAGCAGCAATGCAGGAAGCAATAAAGCGTGCCCTTTGCATTTATCGGAATGCTGGGAGTATGGCAAAGATAATCCAGCAGGGTATGCGCAAGAAGTTTTTTTGGCAAAGCTCGGCAGAAGCGTATCACACGCTTTACGAGAGGGCCGCGAAAAAGGCCTTGCTATGACCCTACGCAAGAAGCTTTCTCTGCTGTTGTCGATATTCTTGTTGATTGTCGCATTCCTTGTTACCGGAACAATCCTGATCTTTGATACGCTGAACAAACAAATGAGTTCTCTCGCCACGGTCAGCGAAGAGACAAAGATGCTGAACGAACTGGACAGGAACATATCTGACTTTGTTGATGTGATCAGGGAATGGGGTTTCACGGGCGATGTTAAATACAAGAAGCTCTATGGCAAGAGGCTTGCCGCAGTCTATAAGAGTTTCGGAACTCTCAGTGTAAAGTCGGAACATCGGGATGCCCTGGAGGCCATCAGCCGAAAGTTCCAGACAATACTGGATGCGTCGCGGAAGATCCTGAGTAGGCCTGATCTTACCGGGACGGCACAGACGGTTGACCGTATCAAGGATATTGAAGCTGTAGCACTTGATATCATTGCGAGCATTGATGAGGTACAGGAATATTCTCTCGTGGCGGTGACAGAGGCGGCACAATCTGCAGAAAAGACTAAGCAACGAATGATTACGTACCACGCATCGCTGATAATTTTTACATCGCTCATCTCGGTTCTCCTTTTTATTAGTATCCGCAAAACCATATCCAATCCGATCAACGAGCTTTTGAAGGCGACTGAAAAAATCAGCGGGGGAGATCTTTCCTACCGGATTCATCTGGACAGAGCCGATGAGTTCGGTGTTGTTGCTCGTAGATTCGATGATATGGTGGCCGAGCTCGAGGCTTCCAGCATCAAAGTGAGGAGCAAACTGGATGAGACGAAGCTGCTTCTCGATATTGCAGGGGTGACGGGTAGGACTCTTGAGCTGAAAGACATTTTTCAATACATTGTCGAGACCGTTGCTATGAGGATGCATTACGACAGTTGCGCTATTTATATGTACAGTTCAGACGATGCTATCGTTCATCTTGAGGCTTCAAATGACCCGCGAGATGCAGAATTAAGGCCGAACTTTTCACGGGAAGCTCTTTCCGAAGCACAAATTTGTGAAGAACCGGAGAAGCTCATCGACAGGGATTTCGAAGAGGTGATGATGAAGCTTGGGCTGGCGAAACAACAGCACGAGTCCGGTATCGCGATCCCTATCATTCGCGACGCAGCGTGTATTGGCTTGATGATGATTCGCAATCGGACATCCTATGTATTCTCGGACGATGAAAAAAATGTCTTGAAAATCATTTCTCATACGATCGCCGCGGTAATCCGCAATGCAGAACTTTATCATGCGGCGAAGCAACATGCTGAGAAGATGACGGTTCTCCTTGACCTCAGCAGCGCCGTCACTTCAGTGCTTGATCTCGACACGCTGCTGAGAAAGATCGCGGAGGAGATAGCACAGCTTGTCTCCTCCCGCGGGTGCATCATCCGACTGCTCGAGCAAGATGTCTTAAGGATTAAATCCTCGTATGGTCTTAGCAAGGATATGGAACAATCTCTTCAGCTGCTCCGGGGAGAGGGAATCGCGGGGTGGGTAGTAGAACACGGCAAACCAATGCTTGTAGAGGATACCGACCGAATTTCAGTGAATATGAAGATTCCGGAACTTAATATCAAGACTGCGATTTGTGTTCCGCTTAAGGTGGGTGATACTATTATCGGAACGCTGAGCCTCTACGATAAACATGACGCCAAACGTGGACGCATACCTTTTTCATCAGAAGACCTCAGCACCCTTGAGGGATTTGCGTCAATCTCCGCCATTGCGATCGAGAAAGCGAGGATCTATGAAGAAGAGGTAAGAAGACAGCGGCTTGCAGTAGAGGAAAAGAAGCGGCTAAATATCCTGTTTGACAGTGTGCAGGGGGGGATCATAACGCTGGACCGCAACTTTATTGTTACTTCAGCCAATAAATATATCGAGGACTGGGTTGGAATTCCTGGCGTAGAGCTGGTCGGAAAAGACAGCCAGGAGATTTTTCATGACAAGATCGGCATATGTCCCCATTGCGCGTCCAAACCAACTTTTGAAACCGGTGACATAAATGCCATAACCCAATCTCGCGGCGTGAATTACGCTGAACTTACTGCGTATCCGATTCGCAATGAAAAAGGAGAGGTATCTGAATGCGTTATTTTCATTATGGATATCACCGAACGTATCCTTTATCAGGAAGAAACACTGAGCCTGTACCGGGAAGTTATCCAGACCAAGGAGTATCTTGAAAGCATCATCAATAATTCAGCCGATGCCATCGTCACCAGTGATCTTGATGGTATTGTAACATCATGGAACGAGGGGGCAGAAAGGATATTCGGATTTTCAGAAGAGGAGGTCACGGGAAAGTTTCTGCCGTTTGTTCCGGACATCATTCGCGAGGGTGAGAACGAGAACATTGCACGTCTCAAGCAGGGTGAGGTGCTCAAAGATATTGAGACCCTGCGAAGAAAGAAGGACGGGAGCATTATTGAAGTGAGTCTCACCCTTTCCCCTATCAAAGACGCGGCTGGCGAGGTGATAGGGATCTGTGGAATATCGCGTGATATATCAGAAAAGAAACGTGTCGAAAAGGAACTGATCAGACGCAGCCAAGAGATGTCGCGGCTTTTCTTCATCAGTTCCGCCATGCGGAGTACGCTGGAACTTAACAAGCTGCTGAGAATGGTCTTGACTGCGGTCACCATGAGCGATGGCATGGGATTCAATCGGGCTATTCTTTTTTTGATCGATGATATGCAGCAGTCGCTGAAGGGTGTCATGGGGGTAGGACCTGCTACGCCAGAAGAGGCTTGGAAGATTTGGGACGATCTGTCACTGAGAAACAAGACACTTGGTGAAATCATGCTGGATATTGCGAATGCGCCGACTCAAGAGGAATCATTCCTCGAGCGTCTTGCGATGGGCATAGAAATATC
>DKBH01000088.1 GCA_002451165.1 Nitrospiraceae bacterium UBA6905 | reverse complement strand
CCGGCCGATCTCGCTGGGCCGCTTCCCCTCATAATACAACTTGGCTATGACTTCTCGTTCATCCATGGTAAGCTGACTGTAATGTTTTCCCATAACCACTTAGGATAGCAACCTTTCCGCTGCCCCAAGTGCTGCACTTCATTGTTGAACTGGCGTTGTAAATCTTCAGCTCTCACAAGACAATTGCATATGATAGATATCGTGAAAACTGAAGGTCGGTGCTCATCTCACGAAAGTGTTGAGTATGAACCGCAAAAAACAGTTTGACTGACCTGAATCTTGTGGGAGGAGGAAGGAACAAATTATCGTTCTCCTTCCCTTGCTACTGAATGCCGTTCATAACACATCTTTTCGAAGATTATATCACGGGTGCGGACTTCAGCAGGTTATCCTTATTGTTGCAATAAATTGAACCGCTTTCGTAGGTGGAATCCGCATTATAATGCATACGCACTTTACACTGGCACATCACTATGCACCTAATACTGCATACCCGGGGCTTTCCTCCTAAATGCAAGACCCGCTTATCCTAAGTACTCTCCTTCTTGATATTTGAAAGCTCGTCATTGCCGGCTGCTGATAGCCTTCGGAAAACGGTTCGTGGTATTATTACGTTGCAATCTGGGAGACAGCTGCGATGGGACAGGACGAGAAAACAGAAGAGCAACTGACCAATGAGCTGAAAGTATTGCGCCGCCGGATCTCAGAACCGGAATTGCGGGAGCAATACGAGTCTGCCCAGCAGTACCTGACACTGTTATATAATGTATCGGATGTCATCTACAGCCTTTCACCAGATGGTATCATTACGTCGCTGAACCCTGCCTTCGAGAAGGTCACGGGGTTGTCATGTCGTGAATGGATCGGAAAGAGCTTTGCGCAGATCATTCATCCCGATGATCTGCCTCTTGCCATAGAGAAATTTCTCTTAGCCTTGCGCGGTGAACCATCTCCGAAGTTTGAATTGCGGACAGCATCAGCATCGGGCAATTATCTGACAGGTGAGTTTACGACAACTCCCCAGATGCAGGATGGAAGAGTTGCCAAGATACTGGGTATTGTCCGTGACATAACCGAGCACAAGCAGATGGCCGAAAAACTAAAATCCCTGTCGCTCTATGACGATCTCACCGGACTATATAACCGTCGAGGCTTCCTTCCTATGGCAGAGAAGTTCCTGAGCCTTGCCAACCGTCAAAAAAAGGACGTGCTGTTGATCTATCTGGACCTGAACGATCTGAAAATTATCAATGATACCCACGGACACGCAGAGGGGGACCAGGCTCTTATTGATATTGCGCAGATTCTTAAGGAAACGTTTCGTGTTACCGATATTCTTGCCCGTATGAGTGGGGATGAATTCGCGGTAATTCCCCTCGGGGCAACCAAGAACGATATCACGAAAGTTACAGAACGCCTGCAAAAGAACCTTGATGCTCATAACGCAGCAAAACCGCGAAATTATATGCTGTCCGTGAGTTGCGGCATATCCTATTACGACACAGAAAATCCGTGTTCTGTTGATGCATTGATTTCCCGCGCTGACCGCATGATGTATGAGCAGAAAAAGCTGCGGCGTAAATCATAAGTTCTGAACCCTTTGTTTCTCCTCTTGCTCAGAATTGCAGGGTCTCATAGGGTGATTCCGGTGGACGTCTTCCTTGATATCCGCTGCTGTTGCCTCCGTCATATGCCGTACGGTCCAACCCTGGTTACGCGCTGACCGCATGCGCAGTCCTGCAGCGCGTGAAGAATCAAGAAAGCCGCAAAATAATTCTTGACATCAACTGAAAACAGGTGTAAAAAGGAAGTAAGGCAGCCTACCAAAAGTGGTGGTCTTGCCCCTGTTCTCTTCAGCTGATAGGTTGTAATGTCTCAGGACGTAGAGTCAGATGTAACAGTCTTACGCTGTATGTCTCAAGATGTAACCCCGCTGAGAAGAATGGGAGGGCAGGCACCACTTTTTTTTCTCACGGGGTCTTCGAGGATGACGATAGGGTAGTTAGGCTGACCGGTCAGATGCCGCTATTGGAAAGTCTTCCTTTGCTCAAGGTACAATAGCATTATGAAAACAATATGCGTGATCCCTGTTCTCTGCATTCTCCTGTTCGCTGCAACCGCCTTTTCCCTGCCGGTCAATGAGTACCTGCTCGACAATGGCCTGAAGGTGCTGATTCTCGAAGACCATAAGGCGCCGACGGCGACCTTCCAGGTCTGGTACCGGGTGGGCTCCCGCGATGAGAAAAGTGGCAAAACCGGGTTAAGCCATCTTCTGGAACATATGATGTTCAAGGGCACAAAAGAACACGGTCCAAAGACCTTCTCCCAGGCGATCCAGAGGGCAGGGGGAATGGACAACGCCTTCACCTCGCGGGACTATACCGGCTATTTCGAACTGCTCGCCTCGGATCGTATCAGCATGCCTATTGGCCTTGAGGCCGACCGGATGCAGAATCTCGTCCTGACCAGAGATGCAGTACTTTCCGAGCGAGATGTCGTTACGGAAGAGCGCAGGCTCCGCACCGAGGACGACCCGCAGAGCTTTGTCTTCGAAGAGGTTATGGCTGCTACATTCAAGAACCATCCCTACCGCCGCCCGGTAATCGGCTGGATGTCGGACCTCAGGGCCCTGAACCCTCAAGATCTCGCAGAGCATTACCGTGCCTACTATGCGCCGAACAATGCGGTGATAATCGTGGTCGGTGATGTCGATCAGAAGCAGATCATGGAGAAGATCCGAACCTCCTTCGGCAGCATCCCTGCCGGCCCGCCGATCCCGGCAATGACCTCGGTCGAGGATGAGCAGAAAGGCGAGCGAAGGGTCTATGTAAAGAAAGAGGCCGAACTTCCCTATATCATGATTGCCTATAAAGTGCCGAATATTGTACATGAGGACGGCTTTGCCCTTGACGTGCTCGGCAACATACTGTCGGACGGCAAAAGTTCACGCCTCTACCGTGCGCTCGTTTATGACCAGCAGATAGCCCTTTCGGCATGGGCCAGCTACGAGGGGCTGTATAAAGATCCCTTCGTCTTCCTCGCAGGCGCGACTGCTGCGCAAGGGAAGAAGATCGAGGACGTAGAACGGTCATTGCTGGATGAGATCGAAAAGATCAAGGACACCCCTCCTGACGGACAGGAAGTGCAACGGGCAAAGAATCAGGTCGAGGCTTCTTTCGTCATGCAGCAGGATTCAATCTACATGCAGGCCCGAACCCTCGGATCGTTTGAGATGACCGTCGGCTGGAAGTTCGTGGATACCTATTTGGACGGAATTCGTAAGGTGACCGCGGATGATGTCAGACGCGTCGCCCGAAAAAACCTTATCGATGAAATGAAAACAACGGGCATCCTGATACCCCTGCCAAAGGAAAAAGGCTTATGAGTATGCACCGCATCTACCGCAGCATACCCGCCGCCCTCCTTCTGATCCTTTCTCTAACGGCACCGGCTCGGGCCACGCAGCTGGCGGAGCGGGAAATGCTCCCCAACGGCATGGTCATCCTGCATACAGCCCGGCATTCGGTCCCGATGGTATCTGTCGTCATGGCAATCAAGGCCGGCAGCATTTCCGAGCCGCCGGCAAAAGCGGGACTAGCCTATCTTACGGCGGCCCTGCTGAACGAGGGCACGCAGCAGCGGACCTCCCGGGAGATCAGCGAAGCCATCGAGTTTGTCGGCGGTTCTCTCAGCGCATCTGCCGGAGACGACTATACGACCGCTTCACTCACCGTTTTAAAAAAGGACATCGAACTCGGTTTTAATCTTCTTTCCGATATCGTCCTGCATCCGGCCTTCCGCGAGGAGGAGATCGCAAGGAAAAAACGTATCACCATGAATTGGCTGATCCAGCAGCAGGAGGACCCCGGTGCTGTTGCTTCCATCGACTTTGCCCGGGCTGTGTACGGAGACCATCCGTACGGAAGACAGGTGCAGGGAACCGTTGACTCCATCCCCACCATCACCCGGCAGGATCTCATAGATTTTCACGGGAGCTACTTCGCGCCGAATAACACGATCGTCTCGGTCGTAGGTGATATCAGCCGCGAAGAACTGAAGCTGCTGCTCGGAAAATATTTCGGTAATTGGCAGGAGAAGAAGATACCGGAGCTCGTTCTGCCCGATATCGCGCCGAAGCAGGCACCTTCGGTCATCAAAGTGGATAAGGATCTCACGCAGACGAATATCATCCTTGGACACCTCGGCATGAGCCGTATGAACCCCGACTATTATGCCGTTATCGTAATGAATTACATTCTCGGAGGAGGAGGCTTCGCATCTCGTCTTGTGGACAACATTCGTGACAACCGCGGACTGGCCTACGATGTTCACAGTTATTTCGACGTGAACAGGTTCAGCGGAAGTTTTCAGGCAGTTCTCCAGACAAAAAACGAGTCTGCGAACACCGCCATCGCGGAAGTCATCACAGAGATGAAAAGGATGCGCGCCGAGAAGGTCAGTGACCGGGAACTCTCTGATGCACAGTCCTACCTGACCGGGAGCTTTCCGCTGCGCATCGATTCGAACAGCAAGATCGCCGGGTTCAACCTTGCTGTCGAGTATTATGGTCTCGGACTTGATTACATCGACCGGTATCCATCCATCATCAACGCAGTAACCAAAGAAGATATTCTGCGGGTGGCCCGGAAATATCTGGACCCCGCGAACTATGTGCTGGTTGTCGTCGGCAACCTTGCAAAGGCCGATCTGCAATACTGATCTCACCTTTTCTCCCCGGGCGTAAGGCTGCTCAATGCCGCATGCTACGGCTTGAATAATTGGCGCCGTAACGATAGAATGAATAACCATGAAAATCATCAGCAAACGCAGCGAAATTGATGCATTTCTCAGAAAACTCACCGCGCGGAATGCGACCGTTGATGAGGCCATAAGCCATTCCGTTGAAGAGATCCTTCATAACGTGCGCCGCAGCGGAGACGCCGCAGTATTAAAATATACGCGCACCTTCGATGACAAAAGGGCAGCCAGGCTCCGGCTGACGGGATCGGAGATCCGACGTGCCGCTGCCAAGGCTGACGCGAAGATACTGCGGGCATTTGCGCTCTCAGCTAAGCGCATACGGCGATTTCATGAGATGCAGAAAGAGCGTTCCTGGTCATTTACCGAAGGAGATACCCTTCTTGGACAGACGATACGGCCGCTGAAGAGAATCGGGGCATACATACCGGGCGGCAAGGCGGCATATCCATCCACCGTCCTCATGAACGTCATCCCCGCGCAGGTTGCCGGGGTGAAGGAGATCGCCCTCTGCGTTCCGATGCCCGAGGGGTATCTGAACCCTTACGTCATGGCAATGATAGAGATGCTCGGGGTGAGGGAAGTGTATCGGATCGGCGGTGCGCAGGCAATCGCCGCACTTGCATACGGAACAGCGAGCATACCCAAGGTCGACAAGATCGTCGGCCCCGGCAACATTTATGTGGCTACGGCAAAAAAGATGGTCTTCGGCATCGTCGATATCGATATGGTCGCCGGACCGAGCGAGATTCTCATCCTTGCGGATAGTTCGGCCCCGCCTGCCTTTGTCGCCATGGATATGCTGAGCCAGGCAGAGCACGATGAGTTCGCCTCAGCGATCCTTATCACTGATTCTCGTGAGGTAGCTGCGGCGGTATCTGATGAAATCGGCATCTTGCTCAGGGGGCTCAGGCGTAAAGAGATCGCTAAGGCCTCATTAGCGTCCTACGGCGCAGTTATAGTCACGAAAAATCTCCGAGCGGCAGTATCACTTGCGAACACGATAGCGCCGGAGCATCTGGAAGTCATGACCAAGAGGCCGATCGACATCGTGCCCCAGATAGAAAATGCCGGGGCTATCTTTCTCGGCCCCTGGAGTCCTGAAGCTTTGGGAGATTATTCCGCTGGTCCCAATCATACCCTGCCGACCGGCGGCACCGCACGCTTCTCATCCCCCCTTGGAGTATACGACTTCTACAAGCGGTCGAGCATGCTCGGGTTTACGCGGGAAGGGTTCCTCCGTCTCGCCGGCGTTGTTGAGGCGATCGCTGACATTGAAGGGCTCGAGGCGCACGGCAATACCATCAGAATCAGAAAAAATCACCTACTGAAGCAAAAACGTAGAGAAGCGCAAGGAAGGAACAAACCATGAAGGAAAATAAAAAAACGCTCCGCATAGGGCTGCCTAAGGGGAGCCTACAGGAATCGACATTAAAACTCTTCAGAAAGGCCGGATATCATATCGCCGTATCCGGACGGTCCTATTATCCGGTATTCGATGATGCAGAGGTCGAGGCCATGCTCATTCGGGCACAGGAGATGGCGCGGTATGTCGAAAACGGGATACTCGACTGCGGTCTGACCGGGTATGACTGGATAAAGGAGCAAAACGCAGATGTGAAAGAGGTGGCTGAGCTGAACTACGCAAAGGAAGGCCTTCGTCCCGTTCGGTGGGTCATTGCCGTTCCGAATGAGTCCAAGATCAGAACCATCAAGGACCTGAAAGGCAAGAGAATAGCTACCGAGCTTGTCGGTTTCACCCGGCGGTACCTGAAAGCGAAAAAGATCCGGGCAGAAGTTGATTTTTCCTGGGGAGCCACCGAAGTGAAGCCGCCCCATCTTGCCGATGCCATTGTGGAGCTCACGGAAACGGGATCATCGCTCCGCGCCAACAATCTCAGGATCGTCGAAACGATCCTTGAGTCAAGCACCCGCTTTATCGCCAACAGAAAGGCTTGGCAGAATACATGGAAGCGTCAGAAGATGGAAAACCTTGTTATGCTGCTCAAGGGCGCACTGGCAGCAGAGGAGAAGGTAGGCATGAAGATGAATGTCCGGCAGACGGACCTCAAGCGGGTGCTGAGCCTCCTGCCGGCAATGCATTCACCGACCATATCGCTCCTATCTGATGAAGGATGGTATGATCTCGATGTCGTAATAGATGAAAAAAAGGTCCGCGAGCTCATTCCGAAGCTGAAAAAAGCGGGCGCTTCAGGCATTGTGGAGTATCAGCTAAACAAGGTGATCCCCTGATATTGCCGGCCAGATTTCATATTGACAAGCATCAGGGTTTTGCGGTAAACTTTTTGACTTAAGAGGGCATTTTATATGCCGAATTCAATCATTGAAGGGGGGTAAAGGATTGCATGCTTTAGGTACCCATCTTTTGGTGGAATTGAGGGATTGCAACCCTAAGATTATCAAGGATCTTGCCAAAGTCAAGAATGCACTGGTCTCCGCAGCTAAAGAAGCAAAAGCCACGATCGTAGACATCTCCTTCCATGAGTTCAACCCTTTCGGGATAAGCGGTATGGTGATCATTGCCGAATCTCATCTCTCGATCCACACATGGCCGGAGTATTCCTATGCAGCCGTGGACATCTTTACCTGTGGCGACCTGATTAAACCGGAAGTTGCCGCGTCCTTTCTCATCAAAGAGTTCGAGAGCAGGACGCCGTCGATCGTGGAGCTGAAGCGGGGCATCCTGTCACCGGCAAACAAGAAGCTTCCGCATAAGGTCACAGATGCCGCGCTTGTAGCAATCTGATCTCCGGACAGTCTTAGGAACACATAGAAAGTCTTTTTGGAAACAAGAGAGGCAGGGTAACGGTGCTTACCCTGCCTCTCTTGTTTGTCTTGCGGCTAAACCGAGCCGGTGCTTCTGTCGGTTAATGCCGCGATGCCGGGCAGATCCTTCCCCTCAAGCAGCTGCAGCGATGCACCACCGCCGGTAGAGATAAACGAAAGGGCGTTGGTCACCCCCGCTCGGTGAACAGCAAGATCCGTGTCTCCGCCGCCCACAATCGTCAGCGCATAGGCATCCGCAACAGCGTTGGCGATCGCATAGGTCCCCCGCGAGAATGCATCAACCTCGAACACTCCCATAGGGCCATTCCAGAGGATCGTCTTGGCGTTCTCCAGCGCCTCGGAGAAAAGTTTTACCGTGGCCGGACCGATGTCCAGCGCCTTCCAGCCCTTGGGGATCTCCAGTGTCGGGACGATCTTGGTCTCAGCGCCCGGCTCCAGGCTTTGTGCAATGACGCAGTCAACAGGGAGGTAGAACTTAATTCCCGCTGCCTTGAGGTTCTTCCTGATGCGCTGGGCTGTATCGATCATTTCCGCCTCGACCAGCGATTCTCCCACCTCATTCCCCATAGCCTTGATAAACGTGAATGCCATCCCCCCGCCCACGACCACCTTGTCCACCTTGTCCTCGAGGTGCTCAAGAACGCCGATCTTACCGGAGACCTTTGCACCGCCGAGTATGGCTACAAAAGGCCGGATGGGGTTATCCACCACCCCCTTGAGATATTCGATCTCCCTTTTCATGAGGAACCCGGCTGCAGCGGGAAGGAACTTCGTGATGCCGACGGTCGAGGCATGCGCCCGGTGCGCGGCCCCGAATGCATCGTTGATGAAATAATCGGCGATGCCCGCAAGTTTTTTTGAGAATACCTCGTCATTCTTCTCTTCTTCGGGATGATAGCGGAGATTTTCCAGAAGTAGAACGTCGCCATCCTTCATTTTCGCGACGAGGTTCTCCACTTGGGAACCAATGCAGTCCGGAGCAAAAACCACGTCCTTGTCGAGCAGGCGCTGGAGCCTCTTGGCAACAGGGGCAAGGCTGAAGCGCGGATCCGGTTTCCCCTTAGGCCGGCCGAGATGGGAGGCCAGGATCACCTTTGCACCCTCGTCGATCGCATAGTTGATCGTGGTCAGGGTCGAACGGATCCGGCTGTCATCGGTAATCCTGAGGTTGTCGTCAAGGGGGACATTAAAATCTGCTCGAATGAAGACCCTTTTCCCTTTCAGCCGCAGCTCATCGATCGAGAGCTTGCCCAGTACGTCCTTAATCGGCATGGGATTCCCATTCCTTTTTGCCATCACTATCCTCGCTTGCCGATCCTGATGATGAGGTCTCTCAGCCGCGAACTGTATCCCCACTCATTGTCATACCATGATATGGCCTTCACCATCCTGCCCTCCATTACCTTGGTCAGCGTTGCATCAAAGATCGAGGAATGGGGATTGCCGTTGAAATCAACGGAGACGAGCGGCTCGTCGCAATACTGGAGGATACCGTTCATCGGGCCGTCGGCCCATTTCTTCATCGCTGCGTTTACCTCATCCCCGGTCACATCCTTCTGCAGCTCTGCAACAAGGTCGACGACCGATACATTCGGTGTCGTTACTCTGATCGCAAAGCCGTCCAGTTTTCCCTTCAACTCGGGAAGCACCAGGCCGATAGCCTTTGCAGCTCCCGTAGTAGACGGAATCATCGATACTGCTGCGGCACGTGCCCTCCTCAAATCCTTGTGCGGCAGGTCGAGGATCCTCTGGTCATTGGTGTAGGAATGGATAGTGGTCATAAGACCGCGGACAATACCGAACTCCTTATGCAGGACCTTTGCGATCGGAGCAAGGCAGTTCGTTGTGCAGGACGCATTGGAGATAATCTTGTGCTTGGCCGGGTCGAGGGTTTCGTCATTAATGCCGAGACAGACCGTGATGTCGGGGTCCTTTGCCGGAGCCGAAATAAGTACCCACTGCGCCCCTGCAGCAATGTGCTTCTCGGCGCCTGCCCGGTCGGTAAAGCGGCCGGTTGACTCGATGACCACATCGACTTTCAGGTCTTTCCAGGGAAGCTTTTCCGGCGACGTTTCGGCTGATATCTTGATTTCCCTGCCATCGACGATAAGGCTGCTGTCCTTTGCCTTCACCTCAGCCTTGAATATGCCGTGCACCGAATCATATTTGAGGAGATGCGCAAGCGTAGGCGCATCCGTCAGGTCATTTATCGCCACGATCTCGAAGTCCGATACACCCTTGCTCGTCCTGAAGAAATTCCTCCCGATCCTTCCAAATCCGTTGATTGCTACACGCAGTGCCATATGAAACCTCCTTATAAAGATTTGTTAAAAATATGTAAGACCATGCCGGTCATAAGCTTCGGATAGAAATAGGTCGATTTCGGCGGCATCCGTAACGAAGCAAGCGCAACCCGTTCGACATCGTAAACGCCTGTCGGGTTCAGGAAAAAAACCGCTTTGAACTCTCCGGATTGTACGGTCTGCAAACACTTTTGAACATCCATCTCATAGGCGACGGTCTCAACATCCAGGATCTGTTTAAAGATGAGATCATGCAATACTGTTACATCGAGGTCCTTGAGGGCCGATGGCACGCCGTGAATCCCCTCACCTTTATAGCTCAGGCGGAACCATGTCTTGCCCCCGGTATAGAGACCGTATACATCCCTCTTACCGGCAATGGCAGCAGTTATCTCATCAATCTCCTGCATCTCCCGAATATCAAAATCCGCCGCAAGCAGGTCAAGGGCATCCTGGGGAAGCTCTTTTACCAGCCTGTGGGTCGGCAGGATCGTAATGCCTTCTTCTGCCATATTAGCCAGGAACATAAGAACATAATCGTATGAGCGCGGAATGTCAGACGGCCCGTCTTTCTTCCGCCGCTCTCTCTGGTATTCGAGGGCTGTCTCATACCGGTGATGGCCGTCAGCGATAAAGACAGCCTTCCCCCGGAATTCTGCAGATATGGCATCGGCCACCGTTCTGTCCTTAATCTGCCAGAGCCGATGTATAGCGCCATCACCGTCCTCTGCCTCGATATAGGGCTTGCTTCCGACGTTTTTCGCCAGAAGCCGGGATATCGTTCGCTCTTGTGCATGATACAGGGAGAAGATGGGGCTGATGTTCGCTTCGCAATATCGCATAATATCCAGCCTGTCCTTTTTGGGTTTTGAATGTGTATATTCATGAGGATGGATATTGCCTTTTCCCAGGGCCTCCAGTCTCACCAGGCCGAGGATCCCGCATAGCTTCTGCTGCTCTCCTTCGACCGTATAGGCTATTTCATACGCGTAAAAGGATGGGCTGTCGCTCACGATGAGCGCCCCTTCCCGCAGCCATGCATCCAGCGCAGCTCTTGCCCTGGTGTACCTGTTTTCCTGCTCGTTATCGCCCGCTTCTTTCTTGCCAAAATCTACCCTGACGATGTTATACGGGCTCTTTTCATAGAGTTTCTGCTGGTGCTCCGGGGTGATGATATCATAGGGAGGCGCAAGAAGCTCCTTCCCCGAGCTTTTTGACACCTTGGGAACATTAAACAGAACCCCCTTGAAAGGGATTACTTCAGCCATTACGCGTCGTCTCCGTGGGAAAAAAGGATTGGCTATTTTAGCACGCAGATTATGGTTAATTCCAGCGTGAATACAACGCTGCTTCCCGATAGTGACGGTCAGCTATGATCCTGCTCTGGGGCGGGCGATGTTACTTCTTTGCCGTAATCAGAACAACCTCATCCAGAACCTCGGCGGAAGCCCCTCGGAACCCTGTTTTTTTCATCCAAGCCATCATCTCCCGGGGGGTGTAGGATCTTCCTCCCGGAGTGTTCACCAACATATTGATGGCGAAGAGTGCGCTCCATAAAGGAGCAGTACGTGTCTCGTTGAGAAGGAATTCCTGTACGACGACCGTGCCGCCGGGATTCAATGCATCATGGCTTTTGCTGAGCATGGACATGCATGCCGCCGCATCATAGGCATGAAAGATCTGAGAGATAAAAATAAGGTCAAAACCGTTTTTCAGATCGTCGCTGGTGAAATCTCCGGGTACAAGCCTAATCCTTGCCGACAGACCTGAACGCCGAATGAGTCTGCGCGCAATCTTCAGAGTTTCGGGGAAGTCCATGATTGTGACCTGTATGCCCTTCTTCGCCAGGGCCATAGCATAGGTACCGGGCCCTCCCCCGAGGTCGAGCACCCGTTCTATGCCGCGCAGATCCAGGTGCGCCAGCACCGTCTGAACCCTGAGAAGGGCGAGATTATGCATGCCGAGGATGAAGGACGCATGGTCATGCGCCTTACGGAGAGGTTTCCCAGTCTTCAGGACCGTATCGAGCCCTGACCAGTTTTCCCAGAGCGTGCTGTAATGGCGGAGGATATCTCCCTGGTATTCGGGGTTCCCCGCGACAAGATACCGGGATGCTACCGGCGTGTTGCGATAGGCTTCTTCCTTTTTTTCGAGAAGGCCGATGGCAACGAGGCTGTTCAGCAGGAGCTCCGTAGCGCGGAGGTCGGTCCGGAGACTCCGGGAAAGCAGCCGTGCTGTCTTGCCGGGACCGACGAGATGGTCGAAGATCCTGAAATTATTTGCGGTGAGGATGATGCGCGCGGTGAAAAAGGAAGACGCCTGTCTGAGCCAGGGGAGATCCTTGCTTCGTTCCGGACGTTCCATCAGAGCAGCTGCGTATTGATCTTGACCTTGATCTTCTTCTTATATCCTTCCACGTAAGACTGAACGATCTTTTCCTTTGCGTTGTTCATCATGGCGTCACGGAGCATTTTCTTGGTCTGTTCGTCAGCTGAGACGGTATCCAGCCCTGCGTCATCCACAGGCGCCGATTCCTGGATAAGCCGCGTCATCTTCCCCACCATCAGCTCCTCGCGTTTCTTTGCTTCATAGGCGCCGGGGGTGAGCTGGGAAAAACGTAGGACGTTCTGGTAGACACCATTGTCAAATACACCGTCCCTCATGAATGCAGGCTCATGCATGACCGCCTCTTTCAATTCGCTATCGCTTACGGTGATGCCGTTGTCTTCGGCAGCGACCAGCAGTACGGTCTGGCTGACGAGGCTATCGATCGCCTTTTCCTTGATCTTCAACTTATTCTGCATCTCTTCATCGAACTTGTCCTGGTAGAGATCGCGGTAGAACTTGTACATGTTTTCATAGACGCGAGCATAATCCCGGGCCGATATCTTGTATTTCCCCACCTCAGCAATGGTCTCGGCATTGCTTGACTTGTCAACCGTACCCACGCCCCAGAATATAAACGACAAGATGACAACAAAGAAGAGTACATAGAAGTACTTCGCATGGTGGCGCATCGTCTTGAGCATTTACGCATTCCCTCCAACCCTGATCATGGTATTTGTTGCGGCCGATGACGGGAAAGCCCCGGCTCAGTGCTGGTCTTCAAACCTGATATCGAGATCCCGCTCCGGAACAATCGTGGAGACCGCATGCTTATATACGAGCTGCTGGTTTACATCCTTCAGAAGTATAACAAAGCTGTCAAAGCCTTTGATCGTTCCTTTCAGACGCACTCCGTTGGTAAGATATACGATAACAGGCATCTTATCTTTCCGGAGCTGATTAAGATAATTATCCTGTAGGCTCTGACTTTTTGTTGTGGGCATCCTCTGTCTCCCTTGAAGTTATTGTAATATCGTGTGATATTTTCTTTTACCTTAAATTATTTTCGCTAATTATTCAAGCGGCTGGCCCCTGCTGTCCCATACTTCCTCCAGTGCCGAACGAAGCTTTCGGGCAATGCTCCCGCTGTCAACCAGTCCGGTAACATCGACCCAGTGTATGCCGGCCTCCTGCCGGAACCAGGTGGCCTGCCGCTTCGCATATCTCCGCGAGTTGCGCTTGATCAGACGGGCCGCCTCCTGCAAATCTATCTCATGGTCGAAAAAGCGCACGAGTTCCTTATAGCCGATCGCCTGGAGCGGCGTCCTGTCCGGCTTCATGCGGAGGAGTCGCTCCACCTCGTCGGGCAGCCCCTGCTTCAGCATGATGTCCACACGTTCATCGATCATGGCATAGAGCTCTTTTCGTTCCCTCGCAAGTCCGATCTTGACGAAATCATAGGGAAGCGGGCGGGTACAGTTCTTCTGCAAGGCTGACATGATGCCGCCGCCCTTGATGCATACTTCGATGGCGCGTATGATGCGGCGCAGGTCGTTCTGCTCGATCCTGGCGGCTGCAGCAGGGTCGATCCTGCGGAGATACTCATAGAGCGATCCCTTCTGCTCCTGCTCCTGTGAAAGAAGCTCTTCCCGCAATGTTTCGTCTGAAGCAGGACCGATGAAAAGGCCCCGTGTCATCGCCCTGATATAGAGCCCGGTGCCCCCGACGACAAGAGGCGCTTTCCCCTCCCGATGCAGTAGTTCTATAATCGGTTGGACTTCGGCAATGTAGCGACCGGCGCTATACGCCTCCGTGGGATCAACGATATCGATCATATGATGCCGTACAGCAGCCCGCTCCGCCGGCGACGGCTTCGCTGTCCCGATATCCATCTGTCGGTAGATCTGCATCGAGTCCGCACTGATAATCTCGGTATGCAACTCCCGGGCAAGTATGACAGCAGCGCCGGTCTTGCCGACACCGGTGGGGCCGAGGAGGACAACAACGGTCTTCATTTCCTCCGAAATAGCTTGTCCAGATCGCTGAGTGAATAAAATATCCGGGTCGGTCTTCCGTGGGGACACTGGTCAGGGTATTCGGTCTTGTCAAGGTCTTCCAGGAGCCGGGAGACCGCGTCCGCCGAGAGGATCTTCCCCCCCCGCACGGAACTATGGCAAGCGATCCGCGCGGCAAGGTTATGGCGAAGCGGCTTTGCAGTCGTATGCTCATCGAAGAACCCTGCTGCCATATCCTGCAGGACAGAGGGGATATCGACGTCGTCGATTTCTGCGGGAGCAGACCGAACCAGGACCGTATTCTTTCCGAACTCATCGATCTCAACGCCAAGGGTTTTCAGCAGCTCCCGATTCTGGATAAGGAGCCCGTATTCCTTTTCTGTTACCTGCACCTGCCGCGGGAACAGGAGCTGCCGTGCCGATGACTCTCCGCTGTTCAACAGCCGCTCAAAGAGGATCCTTTCGTGCGCTGCATGGTGGTCAATAATCGTAAGGCCGCCCCTCCCGGAAACGGCAATGAAGGTCCCTCCGATATAGATATGAGGAAGCGAAGCCCGGTAGGAAAACTCGAGGTTCTCCGCTACTGACGGCATCCCCGCAGCAAATGACTGCCCCGCAGATGGACCGGAGGCAGCCTGCGCAGGGAAGTTCTCGTCATCAGCTGCCGGCAAACTGAACTCCTGCACATATTCTCGGCGCTCCTGCTTTACGGCATCGCGCAGCTGCGAAACGATGAAGCGGTAGACTGTCTCCTTATTCTCAAATCGAACCTCCCGTTTCGTCGGATGCACATTGAAGTCGACCTTGCGGGGGTCAAGACGGAGATAGATAAAATAGAGCGGGTGCTTGTCCGTTGGAAGAATACCCTCATATGCCCGGTAGACAGCATGGGATATTGACTGGTCCTTGATCGGCCTTCCATTCAGAAAAATGTACTGGTGCGAACGCGTATTGCGGAAGCTGCTGCTGTTCGAAACGAATGCCTGCATCTCAATGCCGTCCCCGGTAATTTCCGTCTCGCTCAAGCCGGCAAGGAACTCTTCACCGTATACCTGCATGATCCGCTCCCTGAACCCTGCAGCCTTCGACATCATAATCGTTTCGTTATGGTCGACGATGAGCGAGAAGGCTGTCTCTGGGTGTGACAGCCCTTCCTTCGTCACGGCATCAATAATATGAAAAAGCTCTGTACTGTCTGTCTTGAGAAATTTCCTGCGCGCCGGCGTATTGAAGAAAAGATCCCGTACCTCCACGGACGTGCCTGCTGCAGGGGCCTCCTTGACCTCGTTGAGCTCCCCACCCTCTATTTCCAGGGCAGTGCCTGCCGAATTTCTCTGCCCGGTGATGATCTTCATGCGTGAGACGGCAGCGATCGAAGGAAGCGCCTCGCCGCGGAATCCAAGCGTCCTGATGTTGAAAAGATCATCGTATTCCCTGATCTTGCTGGTCGCGTGCTGCCGGCAACAGAGAAGGGCGTCTTCTCTGACCATGCCCGCCCCGTTATCAGTCACCCGGATCATACGCTTGCCTCCGTGCCCCACTTCGACCCTGATCTCGGTGCTGCCCGCGTCGAGCGCATTCTCAATAAGCTCTTTCACGACCGAGGCAGGGCGTTCGATCACCTCGCCTGCAGCTATCTTGTTACAAAGTTCCGGGGGAAGGATGCTGATCTGCGACATACGACATTGTAAGGATTGCCAAGGCTATTGCGCAAGTGCCGGTTGCAGCATGACCGCGGCATGAGCGCACCGGGAGCTTTGGCCGCGCCTTTTCAAAACGAACCACTCTTTTGTATGCTAAAGATAGCTGACATGAAGGAATCTCTGCCCATAAGGGAGGCTGTTCTCATGGATATTCAGGCATATGTTGTGGCCAAGGCCGGGGAGGCGCGTGAGGGCGCCCGATCACTCGCGAAGGCATCATCGCAGCAGAAAAATGACGCGCTCCTGAGCATGGCAGGGGCGATGAGGAAGCGCTCCCGGGAGCTTGTGCGGGAGAATGCAAGAGACGTAGCCCAGGCCCGTGAAAAAGGTCTCTCCCGCGCCATGATAGACCGGCTCACCCTCACGGAGAAACGCATCCATGATATGGCGTCGGGCCTTTCCGAGGTGGCAGCCCTCCCCGATCCTGTCGGAGAAGTGATCAGGATGTGGCAGCGGCCGAATGGCATGACCGTCGGCAGGATGCGGGTGCCCATCGGGGTAATCGGCATTATCTATGAGTCGCGGCCGAACGTAACTGCAGATGCCACAAGCCTTTGCCTTAAAGCGGGTAACGCGGCGATCCTTCGGGGCGGATCCGAGGCCGTACACTCGAACAAAGCCATCGTGAAGATATTGCGCGATGCAGCAAAGCAGCATGGCATCCATCAGGGCGCGATCACCTTCATCGATTTGGTGGATAGGGCCGCGGTCATGGAGATGCTGAAGCTCGAGGGGACTATCGACCTTATTATTCCGCGGGGCGGCGAAGGCCTCATCCGTGCCGTGACCGAAAATTCCCGTATACCGGTCCTCAAACATTACAAGGGTGTCTGTCATGTCTTCGTCGACCGGGACGCCGAGCTCCAGATGGCCGAAGACATCTGCTTCAATGCAAAGGTACAGCGGCCCGGAACCTGTAATGCCATGGAGACCATGCTCGTCGACAGGAAGATCGCCGGCCGGTTTCTGCCCCGCATGATCAAGCGATTCCGGGATGCGGGAGTCACGATCAAGGGTTGTCCGAAAACGAAAAAGATCGTGCCGTCCGTCGGAAGTGCCGCTGACCGGGATTACTACAACGAATATCTCGATCTCATCTTGAATGTGAAGGTCGTGGAGGACGTGGACGCCGCCATGGACCACATTGCCCGGTATAGCTCGGCGCATTCCGATACGATCGTAACAAACCATTATGCCCACGCCATGCGGTTCCTGCGGGAAGTAGACTCATCTGCCGTGCTTGTCAATGCCTCGACTCGGCTGAACGACGGATTCCAGTTCGGCCTCGGCGCCGAGATCGGCATCTCAACGGACAAGATCCATGCGCGCGGTCCGATGGGGCTCGAGGAACTGACCTGCACCAAGTTCATTGTCATCGGCAACGGCCAGCTGCGGGAGTGACAGGCATCACGATCGCATGAATATCGGCATTTTCGGCGGCACCTTCAATCCCGTACATTTCGGTCACCTGCGCATCGCTGAAGAGTCACGGCAGGCTGCCGGCCTCGATCGGATACTCTTCATCCCCTCAGGGAATCCGCCGCTCAAGACAGAAGGCATTGCGGCTGCGCGCCACAGATTTGCCATGACACGCCTTGCGGTAAAGGATAATCCATTCTTTTCCGTGCTCGACATCGAATGCAGAAGCAGACGCAGGTCCTATACCGTACATACCCTGGATAAGCTTCATGAACTCTACCCCGGTGACCGCCTTTTTTTTCTTCTCGGGATCGACGCATTCCTTGACATCCCGAACTGGTACCGACCGGACCTCCTGGTGCGGCGGACTAACTTTCTTGTTCTTTCGCGGCCGGGATGTCGATTTGCAGACCTTTGCGCCTCCCCCTACCTTACGATACCAAAGTCTATTCTCCGCCGGCTCGATGCGAAGACCCTCATGTCGCATACGACACTCTTGGGGGGTGATCATGCCGTCATCCTGCTGAACGTAACGCCGGTAGCCATATCGGCGACGGCTATCAGAACCCTTGCAGCACAAGGGAAAAGCATAAAATACCTATTGCCAGCTGAGGTCGAATCCTATATAATTTTTGAGAACCTTTATGGATCCAGAAAAAGAAGGCATAGGGCTGTAACTGGGGGATGCCGCTGAAGAGCAGGGATGTAGCGCTCTTGGCAGCAGCAGCAGCGCGCAATAAAAAGGCCCTGGATGTCATTATCCTCGAACTCGGTGAACTTACCGTTATTGCCGACTATTTTGTTATCTGTTCCGGCGAAAGCACCACCCAAGTCAGAGCGATCGCCGAATTCGTTGAGCAGGAAATGGCCCGGAAGGGTGTCACACCTATCGGCAGGGAAGGAATTCGTTTCAGCCATTGGGTATTGCTTGATTACGGTGATGTGATTATACATATCTTTGAGAAAGAAACGCGCGCATATTATGGCTTGGAAAAACTCTGGATGGATGCCAGGACCATAGCATACGATGAAGATACACCTGGTCTGGGTGGGAAAGACAAAAGAGCAATTCATTCTTGAGGGGATACGGAAATACCTGAAGCTCCTCAAACCCTATGCGGATATCTCCATAACGGAGATCCGCGAAGAGAAGGTACGGGACATCGGCAGAATGCTCGGCAAGGAACAGGAACGCATAGAGAGGCTGAGGACGTCCTATATTCTTCTTGATGAAAAGGGCGAGACGTATGACTCGGCAGCGTTCTCCTGCTTCATCGGCAACCAGGATAGGGCTGCAACTTTTCTCCTCGGTGGTGCCTATGGCGTGTCTGAGGAGGTGAAGGCAAAGGCGACAAAGAAAATCGCGCTTTCTGCCATGACCTTTACCCATGAAATGGCCCGTCTCGTTTTGCTGGAGCAGCTCTACCGGGCCTTTACCATTCTGCAGAAAAAGGGGTATCATCACTGATGGGCAAGTTATCGGTCATCCTGTTCGTGCTCTTCCTTTTTGCACTTTCGCTCTTTTCATTCGCCAACCACGGTTTGGTCACCGTCGCCGTACCCTTCGGGCCGGTCTACGAGATCCAGAAGTTTGCGCTCATCCTGTTTTCGATCGCCATCGGCGCCTTCATTGCCTTCATCTTTTTCGCTATCCGGGACACCAAGAAATTCATCGACAACTGGCAATATCAGAAGAAACAGCGGCAGGACATTAAGGTCCAGGAGCTCTACGCAAAAGCACTGAATGCCCTCATCGCAAAAAACGAAGAGGCCGCACGTGAGGCATTGGAAGACATTCTCAGAGAGGAGCCCGACCACGTCGCCACCCTCCTGCGGCTCGGCGATATTGCATCGCTTGATGATGATTACCAGAAGGCGAATTCCTATTACCAGCGTGCACGGGAATTGGAACCGAAGCGGATCGAGACGCTCTTTGCGCTCGAACGCCTCCTGGAGAAGGCAGGCAGATGGTCGGAAGCCTTGCGGTATCTTGATGAGGTCCTTGACCTTGATGACGCCAACCTCACTGCCCTGTACCGGAAGCGGGAGATCCTCGAAAAACAGGGCCGATGGGACGATGTCGTTTCCCTCCAAAAGTCCATCCTGAAGCACGAGCATTCGGAAAAGGACAAGAAACGCGAGCAGCAGAACCTCATCGGTTACGAATACGAATACGGACGCCACAGCATCGAGAACAATCAGCTGGAAAAGGCAGAAAAGGCTTTCAAGAGCATCCTGAGAACGGACAAGGATTTCATTCCTGCGACACTCGGTATCGCAGAGGTGCTCCTGCAGAAGGGGGAGAGCGAAGAGGCGGTCAACGTGCTGGAAAAGGCGTATGAGAGCACTGACTCCAAAATCGTTCTGGCACGGCTCGAGGACCTGCTCATCAGTTTGGGTGAACCGTCCCGTCTCATCCGCATCTACCGGACGGGTATATCGCGTCATCCGAACGACCCGGTCACCAAATTCTTCCTGGGGAAGCTCTTCTATCGACTTGAGATGATCGATGACGCCTTTGACACGCTCTCCGGCATAGACACCGGCGGTGCTTCGTATCCCGAGCTCCACATGCTCATGGGCAACCTCAACCTGAGAAAAAAACTGCTCGATAAGGCAGTAGGGGAGTTCAAGAAGGCTGCCGATATTAAAACCGCATTCCGGCTTCCTTACTGCTGTAGCCATTGCGGCTATCGGGCTGATGACTGGTCAGGCCGCTGCCCCGACTGCAGGAGTTGGTCGACCTACCAGTTCAACCTTGACGGCACCTGCAAAAGGTAGGAACGTGCCGTGAGTTGTGCGTGTATGAATTCCGCATGAAACACCTTTCTCTGATGAAGCTCTCGGCATTTCTCGACAAGGAACTGAACCTCTCGGAGTTCCCCGGAGACGAAAGTGTCAACGGCCTGCAGGTGGAAGGAAAAGGAAGCGTGAGCAAAATTGGCGTTGCTGTAGATGCCTGTGACTACGTCTTTCATAAGGCTGCGGCACGAGGTCTTGATCTCCTGATCGTACACCACGGCCTGATCTGGGGAGGCATCAGGTCCGTCCACGGTGTCATGAAGAAAAGGATCAAGACCCTCCTTGATGCCGACATCTCCCTGTATGCCTGCCACTTGCCGCTGGACTGGCATCCCATATACGGCAACAACAGCAGGCTGCTAAAGGTCCTCTCGATCAGGAGGATGGGGGAGTTCGGCGAATATCATGGCAAAAGGATCGGTTACTGGGGAAAGCTCGCCGGCGATCTTTCCCTTGAACAATTCGCCGTCCGTGTGGAAAGCGCATTGACCACCAGGGCAACGGTTATCGGTTTCGGCAGGAAGGTGCGGAACATCGGGATTGTCTCTGGCGGGGGATGGTCTGCGATCTATGACGCAGAGAAACTCGGCATTGATACACTGCTTGTCGGGGAGCCGTCTCACAGTGCCTTTACCCTTGCAGAAGAGATGCAGGTAAACCTTGTCTTCGCCGGCCATTATGCTACGGAGACCCTCGGCGTCAGGGCGGTAGGGGACATGCTGCAGAGGAAATTCGGACTCCGCACCGAGTTCATAGACCACCCTTCAGGACTCTGAATGAAACTCCTTATGTTCTACACAAAGGAATGGTGGTATAAAACAGCCGCGAAGACGCTAGAAACGGTACCTGACCGGGAGATCGAAGAGCACATGCATGATGCCGTCGTCATCTTTTTCCACAGCGAGGCTGAGGATGAATCTCGGTCTGAGAGTATGTGCGAGAAGTTCGTAAAGAACACAAAATGGCTGGCCGGCAAATTCAAGACGACGAATGTCGTACTCCATTCCTTCAACCACCTTTCCTTGAGCAAGTCATCTCCCGATTTTGCAAAAGCCCTGCTCGATGATGTCATTATCCGTCTCGAACGGGCGGGCTACACGGTTATGCAGACGCCATTCGGCTATTTTAACGAGTTCAGAATGCATGTTGCGGGCGATTCCCTGGCAAAGGTCTTTAAAGAGTTTTAGTCCTCCGGAATTTCATAGGGGGGCAAGAGAAGAACACCCCGGGAGTGGTGCAGCAATTTCTTTAAAGACTTCCCCTCTGCAAAGGCTCCTCGGCATCCTCTGCCTGATAATAACTTCGATCTTCCGCAATATTTCGCACCTTCCCGTTCATTGAGAAATAGGTCTATCCGTAGTCCTCTCGTGATATACTGAGAAATATGATGGGGACTGTCCTTATTGTTGACGATGAGGCAAGCATTCTGGAGATCCTTCATGAGACCTTATCCCTGGAGGGGTTCGGCTGTGAGAAAGCGGCAGACGGCAATATCGCGTTGAGCCTTCTCAAGACCCGACTTTTCGAGCTCATGATCACCGATATCGTCATGCCGGGTCTCGGTGGACTGGAGCTCACGGAACAGGCTAAAAAACTGAATCCGTCCATGCCGGTCATCGTCATGACCGGATATATCGACGAGTATACCTATGACAAGGCAATCGAGTCCGGTGCATCGGATTTTATAAAAAAACCCTTTACCGCGGCTGAACTCCTGATGCGGATCAAGCACGTCAGGCAACAGGAAAAACTGCGCGTGATGTCGATCACGGATGAACTTACCGGACTGCTCAATCGAAGGGGTTTTTTCAATTTGGCCGAGCAGCAGCTGAAAATAGCACGCCGCAATGATCAAGCGATCTTTATGGTATACGCTGATATCGACAACATGAAAGATATCAACACCCGGCTGGGCCACCAAGAGGGGGATATTGCATTGATAGATATCGCCCAACTGTTGCGCACTACCTTCAGAGATTCTGATATTATCGCCCGAATCGGCGGTGATGAATTCGTCGTCATGACCATCGGGTCTGATGAAAACAGTCTGGAAAGCATCTCTTCCCGTCTGCAGAAGAATGTCGATACGCTCAACAGCTCGAACTTGCGTAAGCATAAACTTTCTCTGAGTTTCGGTATTTCGAGCTTCTCAACGGAAGGCAGCGATTCTCTGGATACCTTGCTTACCCAGGCCGATAAGTTGATGCTCGAGCAAAAGGTGCTGAAACGAAAGAGTTAGTCTTCTCTGGGGCTGTGATGTTGCCCTCGATGCAGCATCATCGCTCAATGACGGGACGATCGGACAGGCCCTCCTTCATATGTATCATCGGTGCCGCGCCCTTTTCGGCTTATGTCAGCAGACACGTCACTAGCGAGCTGTTGCGCTTGCGAAAGAAGTGAAGCTGGCGTCAGCAGCTTCTGGCTGCCCGGGAGTGTGATCAAATTTCTTCTGTCATGATCTTCTGCTTGTCTCTACCACTTCCTATTCCCGTCCTGAGCTGTTACCCTGATGGCAACCCGCTTATCACCCCATTCCCTAGGTTTCCCTTTTGGAGCGCCTGCCTAGATCCGGGAGGACAACGTGGACAGCGGGAGCATCCTGTATTGCTGTTTTTGGTATGCAGCCTCCTGCCGGCCTGCTATAATTGAACAAAGATCAGCAGGAGATGAACCGTGAGCAGGACCGACATGCTGTGCTGTATGGACAGGGAAATGATGCTGACGTTCAGCGGACAGTGTGTCGCGCGTCTTGATACATCGCTTCCGTTAAGGCTCGCCCTTGCTCCTTTTCATCGGTTCTTCGATGCAAATGTTCATAAGGAGATCGAGAAGGACCGGCTGTGCATAGAGTATGCCGCAGATGCATTTGAGAAGAAGCTGAACAGGTCGGATATCAACCTGCATGAGCTTTTTGAGATGACAATAGAGATCGACAATGCATTTCTGAGATCATTGGCAAATCCCCTTTTCCCTTTTGAGGTCAAGTTTGACGATCTCGCAGAGATACGAAAACGCAGAATGCTTTCCTTTATTACCCTGGTATTCGACCTCCTTGGTAACTGGCATGATGCATCGCCACTGGCTGTGGTCGTGCAGCGCACCTATACGGAAGAACGCTACCGGGTCCTTCTGCACGAAATCCTGCATCTGTACAACGTTGAGACCAGGCTCCTGGGCGATGCCATTGCACTCCCGCTCCCGGTCGGCAGGGTAAGGGATCGTTTTGCAGAAAAGCTCTTCGCAGCCATGGAGCGGACGGCCGAAAACATTGCCCGTACCTATGCACGCGAGGTGTTCAGCACATGTAGTTCATCAGACATAAAGCCCGTTTCACCGCAGCCTGCACAGTCATGATAAACCTCTACAAAAAAGCACGCCTCCTCTACACCTGGGCATGTACCAGTACGAAAACAACTGCTGCTATCGATGTCACAAACAGCTGCAACCTGAAATGTTCTCATTGCTACTGGTGGAAAGAGGAGCGTCCGCCGGAACTTGATGACCATGCGATGGTCTCCTTCATGAAAGACCTGCGCGCTCAGGGAATGACCGCTGCGATCATCTACGGCGGAGAGCCGATGATGCGTCCCGGAATGTGCGCTGCTGCCTCCCGGATCTTCGACCACCCGCTCATCTTTACCAATGGTACGCAGGGGTTCTCCTCTATTGACGCCCAATGGATTCTTTCCCTCGACGGGACGCGGGAGGTTCATGACAGCATACGAGGTACTGGTACGTATGATGCTGCGGTGGCGAACCTCAGAAAGGCACCGCGCAAGCCGGTAGTCCATGCGACGATCACGCAGCAGAACCGGCACGATCTCGAAGCGTTCCTTGAAGCGTTAAGCGGGCTGCCGATTAAAGGAGTCGGCTTCAGCTTTTACACTCCCCATAAGCACGGCGCGGAAGACAGCCTCGCTATCCCTATTGCAGAGCGTGGTGCGATCCTGGACGAACTGCTCGGCATGCGAAAGAAATACTGGAGGATCATGGGCCTGACCACCACGATGGCAAACCAGTTTCGACAGGACGGCGAATTCTCCGCATGGAACAGCATCGAAAAATGCCCTGTCAGCAAGGTCTGCAATTGCTACAACGCCGACGGAACTCCGAAGCCTTGCACCTACGGGCACAGCGCCGATTGCAGTCACTGCGGCTGTGCCAGCATCCCCTTGTACCGGGCCGCCATACGGCATCTCGACCCCTTAGCCCTCTTCATGATCTACCGCATGGTCAACTGAGCACCGGCGGCCATGCTGCGGTTCGTCCGGCCGCGACTGCCTACTTCCTGAGCAGCCGGAAGACCGAGATGAGACTGAGGAGTACGGCAGAGCCGGCAGCCATAACCGAGGCTGTCTGGTTTCCGAGAAAGGCGAAGAAGAGAGCAGCAGTGGATGCATTCACCGTAAGGATGACCAGGAGCATCACGTCCGAGAGAGATGTGAGCCGGTTTGCCAGACCCTGCATATCTGCCTTGCCGATCCGGAAGGAAAGGTCTCCCCTGTTGGCCTTCCTGAGAAATGCATGGGCCTGGGAGGGGATATCGGCCAATTCCAGCAGCTTCTTTCTCAGAGTTGCAACAGCGTGGTTAATCCCCTCTTCCTGCCCGCCGCGGAAGAATTCCCTGATATAGGGCTTGGAGATCTCTATGATGTTCAAGTCAGGATTCAGTCGAAAGGCGACGCCGTTCAACATGCCGATTGTCCTCAGAAGAAGAATGAAATAATTGGGCACCTGAAAATTATTGATGACCATCCGTATGGTTTCGATCTCCTCACTGATGTCGTCTATGGTTAGTTTCTTCAGTTCTTCCGGCGTCATATACCGATACTTATCGATGAGGTCCTGGGTGACATCGACAATGGACCCATAGTCGGCGCCTTCTATCAGAAATCCCAGCTTCTCGAGCGCTTCGACGATGCCTGCGGCATCATTCTCGACAATGGCATGGGCGTACCTCCGCAGATTTCTCCTCGTGGCATCCGTTATCTGCTGTACCATCCCGAAATCGACAAAAACAACGGCCGGCCCTTCGCGCACGAAGATATTGCCGGGATGGGGGTCGCAGTGGAAAAATCCATGGACGAATATCATTTTCGCGTAGGTTTCTACGAGGAGACTAACCAGCATCCTGCAGTCAATGCCCGATGCCTTGATCACACTGCACTCGGATATCTTGATCCCTCCGACGAACTCGAGTGTGAGCACCTTCCCCCGTGAAAAATCCCAATACACCTGTGGAATGATGACCCGCTCGTCTGAGGATAATTGAAGCCGGAACCGTTCGGCATTCCTTCCCTCCTGGATGTAATCCAGTTCTGCCCGTACGATCTTCGCGAACTCATCGTGGAGTATCCGCAGGTTTATCCAGCCCAGCCTGCCGCGAAGAATCCCGATGAGCACCCGAAACATCCTGATATCCGTCTCGATGATCTCTTCAATGCCTGGATATTGCACCTTGACCGCAGCCTCCCGGCCGTCCTTCAGCACTGCTCTGTGCACCTGGCCCAGCGACGCAGCGGCTATCGGTTCTTCCTCGAATTCGGAGAAGATGTCCTCAGGGGCTGAACCGAGCTCATCAACAATCCTTTGCCGTATCTCGGCAAAATCGTGGGGCGGGACCTGGTCCTGAAGCTGAGAAAGCTCTTCTACATATTCGTCCGGCAGAAAGTCCTTGCGCGTGCTCAGGAACTGGCCGACCTTGATCATCACGCCCTTCATCTCCAGGGCCTTTTCCCTAATCAGCGCTGCGTTTCTTCTATGGAGTGAGCTAAGGCGGGACATCGAGCGATCATGCGGCATAAACATGCCGGCGATTCGGAAGAACTTGTAGGACATCAGAATCCGCAGGGCAATGATCAGCCCCTTCAGGAACCGCTGCATGTGGTGGAGCCCTGTCATGCTGCCGCCCGGTAGAGAACCGGCATGCTGCCGTTTCATGCGAACCTCATTACGCCTTCCGGGCCTGAAAAATGGTTGCTATGCCGAGGGTCAGCGGATGTACGGTTACATCCGTAAATCCGCACTCCTCCAAAGTGCGTTTAAATTCTCCCGATGAAGGGAAAGCCTTGATCGATCTCGGGAGGTAATTGTACGGCACCGCCGTCTTGAGGACCCTCATCGCAATGAACGGCATGATCCTAAAGCAATACACAGTATAGAAGGGCTTGATCCAGCGGTTCGTAGGCGGGGTGAGTTCCAGACAGCAGAACCTTCCCCCGGGCTTTAGAACCCTGAGGGCCTGACGGAGAGCGGCCGCAGTATCAGGGATATTTCTCATGCCGAAGGATACGGTGACCGCATGGAAAGAATCTTCGGGAAAATCTAGGTCCTTCGCATCAGAAAAAGCAAACGTGACATTGGATGCCATACGGAGCTTCCTGGTGGCCTCGCGGAGCATCTCCCTGCTGAAATCGACACCCAAGACCGCCCCTCCCTGTCCCACCTCTGCTGCCAGGAGAAAGGCCAGTTTCCCTGTACCGGTGCATACGTCGAGGACCCGTTCTCCTCCTCTAAGGTCCAGGAGAGCAACAAGCCGTTTCCGCCACCCTTGGTCTAGACCGAAACTGAAAAATGAGCTCAAGAAGTCTATTTCCGAGGCAATGGCCGCAAATATCTCCTGGATGAAGCCGTCCCTGTCACATTGTGCCGAATCCTTCGGAGGTGTGGCCCTGATCCGCCTCACCGAGGAGTGATCGCAGTTCGGTGTTGCGCTTTGCCTGTTCACAGAATCTTTCTGAGGAAGCATATCCGTACCCTATTGTTTAGATTTGCTTATCAACCTATTAATAAGTTTAATGCTATTTTCGCATGAATCGCCGGCCATTTCACCATATTTTTTTCCCCCTTGAACTCGGCAAAGTCTATTATGAACCTGTACCAGCTGACCATTCTTTGCCGATCTGCATTGCCTGTACGTCACAAATGTCCTACAATGAATCATAGTACAACCTGAAGAGTTATAAAACCATTATGTGCGGATTACTGAAAAGAGCATGTTCGCCGCACCGGCAGAGGCGGCTGCTGATGCGAGTGGCCGCATGCACCCTTGCCCTGCTGTTCTTATACCTGCCGGCTTGGTGCCTTGCCCTGCCTGAGAAAGCATCGGACCTTGATGCTGGCGCGGTCTCTGTAGAATTCAGCCCTCTGGACAAGGCAACGCGCTATAGCATTACCAGCGGGGACTGTTCTATTACCTGGACCGCATACACCTCTGAGCTGAATAGAGGCGTTGTAAAGCACTCCTCCCGATGCCCTGAACCGTTCCCTGATCACCTTCTGCTACTGAAAGAGGTATGCAGTGTGTTTCTTGCAAGGGATAAGTATGCAGCTGTCTTCCATACCCTGTTCTGGGGTGGACTTGTGCCCGAACAGGGGTTAGCCCTTTTTGACATGCCGTTTCGTCTTGCCCTTGCTGCATACCGGTCGCCCCATTGGGATGCACGGAAGGGACGACCGAAAAAGGGCGATATCAATGCTTTTGTGAAAGCCCTTGCCGACAGGGAGCAGATCTATCCGGAGCTGAAGGAATTGTTCAGGGGGTTTCAGCGGGACATCACCCTTTCCTCCGTAGAAAAGGTCCGCGTATTTGCAGCAGGAAAACTGCCCTTTTACAAGCAGCTCGGCATGCAGGGGGTCCGGGCCTCGGACAGACTGCCCTTTGACTTCATGGCGTGGTTTTCCGTGACAACAGCAGATAAGGAATATCAGATAATGCCGGATGCAGAATAATATTTCAGCTGAACATCGGGCATGTCGTTGCACAGCGAAGGAGGCATTATGAGCAAGATCAAGTTTCAGCGCATCCCTTCGGAAGCACGGTTCCATAATCCGCTCAGGGATTTTGCAGAGGAACGCCACGAGCTGGAGATCCGCAAAGATCCCCTCCTCGGTGATACCAGCGTCTATAATCCCTACCTCAAAGACAAAGCAAAGGCCTTCTTCGGGGACAGTGACCCTGAACTCATCCGGCGTCTTGTCAAAGAGAGCGAAAAGACCTGTTTCTTCTGTGGGGAAAAGGTAGAAAAGGGCACCCCTCGCTTTACGGCAGATTTTCTTCCTGAAGGACGCCTCAAGGTGGGAGAAGCTATTCTTTTTCCGAACCTCTTTTCTCTCGGTATGCATCACCCGGTCGTCTGTCTCTGCAGGGCACATTTCCTTCCGCTTTCGGAATTTCATCCAACCCTGATAGCTGATGGGCTGACTGCTGTGCAAAAGTTCCTCAAGATCGTCTATGAAAAGGATGCATCTGCTGTCTTTGCCGCGGTAACCGCCAATTACCTCTTTCCAGCCGGGGCGAGTCTCGTGCATCCGCACATACAGATGCTCGTGACCCCGGCCCCCTATGCCTATCATGGACGGCTCCTTACTGCTCAGCATGCCTACTATGCGGAGAATAGATCCGCTTTTTTCAGCGATCTGGTCAGTGAAGAAAGAAACGGGCTGCGCTATGTTGCCGGAAAGGGGCAATGGCACTGGATAGCGCCTTTTTCACCGCTCGGCTGTAATGAGTTTATGGCGATCCATGAAACATCTCCTGATTTCGGTGACTTGACAGCAGCGGACATAGGGGACCTTTCTTACGGCATAGCGCGCGTTCTGGGCTTTTATGAGTCCCTCGGCCATCTCAGCTTCAACTATGCCGTATATTCTGCCAGGGTCGGCAGTTCCTTCGGCGGCTCCCGCCTGATATTTAAGATCATAAGCAGGCAGAACCTCTACCCGAACTACCGGAACGACGACTATTTCCTNNCATCCAGGGGAACCCGCCGGTACATTACGATACGGTTGGAGGTCATCATGAAAAGACAGAAAGAGATCCAGAAGCTTGCCTACGAACTTTTCGAAAAAAGCGGCCGGTCCCACGGCAGAGATATCGAGCATTGGCTCGAGGCTGAACGCATCATTCGTGCTCGTGAAATGGACATGCATGCGGTAGACACCGAGGCAGCTGCACTAAAGAAACATGTTCCGCGGTCAGATGTTCGGCGGCATGAGCCTAAGAAGGCAGTCAGGACAAAAAAATCTAAATAGCATAACAGCTCTCGATCCCTGCGGGGTTCAGGTGCTGTTATGGTCAGTCTACCATGGCACGCTGTCATCGGCCCTCGGCGAAGAGTCCTTCGATAAGCATCAGGCCGTAGGGCGTCAGGCGGGTGCACTGAGAAAGCTTGCTATAGTCTTCAGCCACTTCCCTGGCAAGTGCCAAGCACGACTTAGCAGGACACTGCCCGCAGTCTATCTTTGGCAGGAACCGATAGATCTCATAGGCCTCTACAGCCATGAATTCATTGTAATAGAACTTGCCGATACGTCTCGCCCCATCCAGCAGGAGGTGACGTACCACCAAAAAAAGGGATGTGTCTCTCTTTTTATTTCTTTTCTACCGGATAATTGGCCTGCAGCCACTCATTCCATCCACCCTTCAAGGCCTTTGCGTTATAGCCTTTTTCGATAAGCTTTTCCGCCACACGGGCGCTTGTGCCTTCATTCTTTCAGGCGCAGTAGAGAACTATCTCCTTCTCTTTTGCCAGGGTTCCAGCCCAGTCATCGAAGGCATCCGGATCCATTCGGATGGAGCCGATGATCTTACCACTGCTCATATCCCAATCCTTCCTCGTCCTCACATCGATCAGGACCAGATCGGGTGAGCCAAGTTTCGCCTTCAGTTCTTCCTTCGATATACGGGGCGCCTCTCTTGCGCTCTGCACGCTCGAACATGCAATAACCATAGCGACGATCCCGAGCACTGCCAGCAATACTGCTTTTTTCATATCTCCTCCTTCGTCTTCCCGCCTGATCAACATATCGTCACAGGCTACCCCTGCATATTGCCACATGATAACCCATAGCTCAGAAATATATCATAGTCCGAGCCCGGCGAGAAGAGTCGTGATCATGCGATGCATTCATTATATATGCCGGGAACAGAGAATGATAGCGGTCTTTTCTGTTCTGATGCTCAATGCATGACGGCTATGCCTTCCGGCTTTTTCTCTCTCCGCGTTCAAGCATCTCTGCAGTATCTATCACTGCCTATAAACTTCTACGCATAGCGCGCTATACTATGCAGCGCCGCTTCCCGAAATAACAGGGGGTGACGGCTGACGGCCATATAGGGGGATAGCGATAGCTCATGTCATTGACAGACGATTCTTGATGAATATGATATGGTTTTGGGTGATCACAGTCAGGTACCAGCGATCGCCGCAGCTGGCTGTGTCGATGGAGTCAGGCCGGCAAAGCCCCAGGAAAAGACCTTTTACAAGGAGACCCCAACTGAGCTTCATCGGCTTATCCCTCTCGCACCCAAGGGATGCCGTCTTTCTCAGGCGAGCAAGCCTGGCTCGATTAACAGCCTGTGCTGAGAAGTGAAGATTGGTGAATTCCCCCTCGAGGCGCGTCAACTCTTCTTCTGCGTGGCTAAATCTCGGTCGGCAACAACACTCTGCAATGAGGTGCGGACAATCAGTGCGGAGCTTGAATGGCTCTCACGGCTTCCTGCAGACGTTGCAAAGCAGCGGAGCTGTCAGAAGCGGAAGATAGCGCTTCGGGCAGATAAGAAGCCCCACCCGCAAGCGAAGCTGCCGTGCTAAAGCTGGATGTTCTCGATCTCCGCAATATCTTCCGGGCTGAGCTGCAGCTCCGCAGCCTGCATGACGCCCTCTGCCTGCTCTGAACTCCGTGCGCCGACGATCGCCCCTGTCACTGCCGGATTGCGCAGTGTCCAGGCAATCGCTACCTCGCCGGAGCTGCGGCCATGACGGCCTGCTACCCGCCTGAGCCGTTCCACCAGTGCCAGGTTTCGGGAGAGTTTTGGCTCATTAAATTCAGGGCTGCGCTTCCTCCAGTCGCCGCCCGAGAGGTTCGCCGCCCGGTTAGCCGTCATGGAGCCTGTCAGGAGTCCTGACGCCATGGGGGCGTAAGCAATCACGCCGATCACCTGCTGCCTGCAGAAAGGCAGTATTTCTGTCTCGATCTCGCGGTGGATGAGGGAGTAGGGCGGCTGCAGTGAAGTGATCTCCGCGATCAATTGTGCTCGTTCCATCTGTTCAACATCAAAATTCGAAACGCCGATCCAGCGCACCTTGCCTTCTTGCTGGAGTAAGGACAGCGCAGCCCATCCCTCCTCGATCTCTGCGTTCTGCTCAGGAGGCCAATGGACCTGGTACAGGTCGATCACATCGATGCTGAGCCTGCGCAAACTTTCCTCACACTCCTTCCTGACAGAAGTCGCAGAGAGTTTTCGTGAGAGGCGCCCCTCTGCATCCCGTACCAGGCCGCATTTCGTAAAAACGAAAGGCCGCTGCCCCTTTCAGCCATCGAGGGCTTGGGCAACAACTTCCTCTGCATGTCCCAGGCCGTAGACTGCCGCAGTGTCGATCCAGTTCACCCCGAGTTCGAGAGACCGACGGATCGCGGCGATTGAGTCGGCGTCATGCTGAGGGCCCCAACCATAGGCCCATCCTGCTCCGCCCATAGCCCAGGACCCGCAGCCGATCGGTGTGATCAGGAGGTCAGAATTGCCCAGTCTTCTCTTCTGCATGGCTTTATTCCGTGCGTGCGATGCGTATTTCTCTTGCTCCCTTTGCCTTCTTCAGGACCGTTGCATCTCCGCTGATCCTGCCGACGAGGTTCACTGCGCTTGCCGGAACTGGATCGCTGCCGCTGCTCAGGGGCGTCGGGCCGAAAAAGAGAGCGAGAGCGCTGCCGGGCGGCCAGTAGCCGATATCGCCGACCTTTATTTTCGTCGTTGCGGTCTCGTCCAATGGCATTGCGACCGGGATCTCGAAATAGAACTCACCCCCCCAGGGTTGGGGTTCTGCCATAATAGGGAGCACATCAGCAATTGCTCTTGACGTTGCAGTATCGAACAGCTCAGCGTAGAGCACAATATCTTCTACGGATATCGTTATTTGCATGGACATATTTCCTCCTTTGTTCGCTGTTACGATGCCACGTGCTGACTCATGAAGGCTCTTCCGCATCGCGACAAGACCACTCCTGCTGAGTTGCGTAAGTACAGCGAAAGATTAACGTGCTCTTCCCTGTCCTCACTTCGCTCCTGCGCGCAGGGTCACGCGGAGGATCTCACCGGGATGCCAGAGACGCATACGGGACCCCCAGGTGCCCGTTCCCCGGCATACAATAACGGTCATACCGTCAACATCGTACCTCCCGCCAAGCAGAGGGTATATGCGCTGGACCAGGTAGCCAAAAGGCCAGACCTGGCCGCCGTGGGTGTGTCCAGAAAGCATAAGCCCCGTTCCGGAGTCAGCTGCCTTCTCTGCCTGCCATGGCGTATGGGAGAGGAAGATCGTCGCACCTGCAGGTCGACCGGCAAGCGCCTTTGTAACAGGGTCACCGCTGAAGTTGAAACGATGGTTAGCCGTGAGGTCTTCAACACCTGCCAGGACAAGGCCGGGGCGTACTTCGACCCAGGAGTTGTTCAGCACCTGAACGCCGTTGATACTTGCCAGGGGCATACCTGCCGCATCACGGCCGTGGTATTCATGATTGCCGAGAACCGCCCAGACACCCAGGGGAGCAGAAAGACCGTGCAGAATCTGTATGAGCTCCTGCTGGGGCTCTCCATGGCCTTCGAAGATATCCCCGAGCAAAACTACAATCTCAGGATCTTCAGCCTGCACTTGACTGACGCGGGCACTTAGCCACTGCCTGTCGAGTTGTGCCCCGACGTGCAGGTCGGACATGGCCACGAGCACTGTGCCATCCAGCTCACGGGGAAGTCCGGAAAGCCGCACCTCGTAATTCTGCAGCACTGGAGGTCGCAGACCCTGTACGAGCGCGATAAGGGAAAGGAGGCACGCGGCAACCAGAGCCCAACCCCGCAGCACAGGCAGACGCCGGCGCATGAGAAGGCCGAAACTGGTAACAAGGTCGATTGTGAGAAAAGAGACCGTAGACAGGAACAGCATAGCCATCCAGTCCATGCCGAACAGTTCCAGCACATGAGCATACAGACCTGTGCTGGCGTGGCCATAGAGGCGTCCCAATAAGAAAATGACCCAGAGAACCGCACCGGTGGCGTAGAGGAATTTTCGGGATACATGGCGTTGCAAGAACGGCACTGATCCGATGCGCCAGAAGACGTATACTTGCATCACCGTAACAGCAAAGAGAAGGATGAGACCAAACATATGACCTCCCTCTAAGCTCTATTTTACCCCGGTCACAGGTATTTATCTTCTTCCCTTTGCCTTGTACTGAAAAAGTCTTATGAAAACCTCTGTTAAAAGCGGTTCAAAGCGGCCGGTTAGGGTAGCACCGTCTTTCATCGCTGTGGTGCAAGAAAAGTAGCGGACAAACCATGAAATAGCCTCTTCAGCGTCTCAGCGTTTTCGTATAACATAGATTCCGTCACGGATGGTGAGAAACAGCTTCTCGGCCTGCGGCTCCCTGTTCACCAGATCGTTGAACTCGGCCATGGCGCGGCTATCGTCATCCTGCGGATCGAAGATCCTGCCGTACCAGAGGGCGTTATCGGCAAGTATCAATCCTCCCCTTCGCACAATCCGCATGGATTCGCGGTAATAGGCGACATAGTTCTGTTTGTCAGCGTCGATGAAGACGAGATCAGTCTCTGCATCAGGAAGGCTCTTTAAGATCTCACAGGCCTCTCCCAATTTCAGGGTGATCTTTGATCCACTGGCACTCCGGCTGAAGAAATCCCGAGCTATCTTCGCATAGTCAGGGTTATGCTCAATCGTTAGCAGTCTGCCGTTTTCCGGCAGGACCTCAGCCATGGCAAGTGCTGAATATCCGGTAAAGGTCCCGATCTCGACGATCTGCTGAGCATTGGCAAGCTGTATTATCAACTGCAGGAACCGGCCTTCGACCCGTCCAGTGAGCATGCTGGGATAGGATGTTTCTGCGAGGGTGAAGGCCTCGACTTCTTCAAGAAGCGGAGAAAGGGGTGATGTATGGGTCAGTGCATACTCCTCAGCCTCTTTGGCCACAACATCCATATAGGAATAGATGCCTGCTGCTTTATCGCCTCGCTTGCCTGAGCCTCGCGTGATGCAACATCTCATGGTTCGCCTCCGACCTCCCGTATATTGGTAAAGAATTATCTGCTATTCTCTAATCAGTATAGCATCCGACCGCAGACTCTACCGGCCCAGGCCTGTGCAGACCGCCCCGGCGCATGCTGGAAATATCGTCGTAGCAGAGCATGACATTTCTCCCTGCGCTACTGTTTTACACCTTTGAGCGCGGCTTTTTTTATGCCAAAGCCCGGCCGCTGCTCAACAGCAAACCCCGCAGCAATAAGCCCCCGCCTCACGGCCCCGGCTACCGTATAGGTAGCGCAGGCCCCGCCCGGGGCAGTCTTTTCTCCAATCGCCAGAAGCAGCTCCGGCCGCCAGATTGAAGGGTTTTTCTGCGGGCTGTGGCCGTCGAGGAACCAAATGTCGCAGGGCAGGGTGAGTGCTTGGACCATTTCGAGGGCTTCGCCGACCCAGAGATTTACAGTAAGGCTGCCGAAGGGGCGGCTGAACTGCATCTGGTGCCACCCTCGACTGGTAATATCAATGCGGCCGTATGCACGGAGAAGAAGATCGATGAGCGGACCGGCCGTTTTCCTGAATCCTTCGAGAATCGCTTCCATACGGCCGGGGCTGACCGGATGGAGCTCGACGGAATGGTAGAAAATGCTGATACCCCTGATGCCGCAATTGTCCAAGAGATCCATGAGGGCAATGAGCAGGCGGCCTGCACCGAATCCTGTTTCGCCGATCCTGAGGATGTCCCTGCCCGGCTCCATAGCAGAAAGGATATCCATGATGCCGCTCCCCCGAAAAAAGACATGCTTTGCTTCTTCGATCGCATTTACGACATCGAAATAGCGGTCGTTATATTCTTCGTTAAGCAGGTTCAGCGGGATCTCCATAGTCAGTCATCCCGCCAAAACATGCCGCTGCAATAAAGGTCTGATCGTCGTTTGATCAATGGAGGATCCTTGCATCCCTAGGAAGCGGCACAGGGCGGAGCGATCACCTTCAGTCTTTTCCTCAGCCCCGGCGTAAGTACCGTCTTCATGACAAAATCATCCTCTGCGAGATCATCCCGCTTCTTTATCAAGAGCCACTCCTTGATCTTGCCCGACATCTTTGCGAGCAGAAAGATACCTCTCAGCTTCTTTCCATGCAGAAAAAATTCCAGCCTGCCCGCTGCGATGCTCCCGTTAAGAAGCTCGTAATCTCCTTGGTCCCAGATCACAACCGCGCCGGAGCCGTATTGCCCCTCCGGGATGATCCCCTCGTACGAGCCGAAGGCGAGTGTGTGGTCGTCGACCATGATCGCAAGCCGCTTGTCCCGCGGGTTCATGGATGGACCCTTGGGTACTGCCCACGACTTCAGAACATTGTCCATTTCCAGCCTGAAATCAAAATGCAGGTGCGTTGCATGATGTTCGTGAACGATAAACCGCGGCATAGCTTACCTCCCAGTATACTGCATTTTCTCCTCCGTTCTGACAAGAGAGACCGCCAGCGCCACATCAGTCGGCGGCACCTCGATGATTACGCACCGGTTAAGAGCATCGCCGTGCCGGGCATAGGACAATCCTGCAACAGCCAGAGATCAGAGCAGGAATGAGAGATCAATATCTCCAACCATAATTCGCGTAATCCCGTTCTTACTTCTTAACGGTGTCTTAATCGTGATCCAATCATCCTGGCAGGAAAGGAGCAGACCCAGAGCACACGTAGCCTTGCCCCGATATATTCCTGCCACACTCCCTCGTTTGAACTGCTCGTCTGGCCTTGCAAGCCTGCGGCCATCAAGAAGCTCAACGTCACCGCGGAGAAAAACCATTTCACCGGCATTCCCCAAGTATTCCCTGAATCTTGCTTCCCTGTAACGTCTCCGTGCGGTGCGGTTTCGCGACGTGCAGTTGTCCGCGAGGTGCAGGCAAGAAACGGATATCCCTTCAATATGGCTCAGAATGTGCTCCAGTTCTCTGCCGCGCTGGAGGGCTATGATACGGGACGGCTGCAGTGCAAGGATCTTTTCGATCTTGAGCGCCTTACCGACTTCTCCCTGAACCAGGCCGCTTGTATCCACAATGATCATTTTCAAGCCTCTTCGTTTCGCTGACCTGACCATTGTTCGTGTGCCTTCGATGATGCGCTGAATGTAGAGGGCGGGGTTTGTGCCTCCAATGAAGAACATGGTAACTGGTCCAAATGTGCCAAGTTCTTCCGGCTTTTGGAAGGTCCGCATCGCAATCGTCCCGGGAAGGCCGATCGACGACTGCCCGATATCAGAGTCAATTAGAGTAGCTATCAGGCCTCTGGCAGCGAAGTGATCCACGATATAGCGCGCAAGGGTGGTCTTGCCGGAATCCGTCGCGCCGAGGAGCAGGACTGTGCCCTGCTCTGCATACAAAACTCTGATCAGCCCGGCCCATCCGGCTCCGGGTAGGATCTTCATGGCCGATTATATCACGGTATCGCAGACAGCGGGAGTCTGCAGAGACGACCGTTTTCTCCCTGCCCCTTCGAAAGTTCAGGGGGGTGTCCTGCGTAAAGCCTCAATCCTCGTCGTCACGCTGATACCTGTCGGGCAAGCACAGCCGGTTTATTCCGGTTGGAGTTTCCTGGTAGAATGAATTATGAGCAGGGTCATCGGCTATAAGAATGACGGGCGTGTCTCTATCTGCCAGATAAAGTTCGACAGCAAGGAGAAAGTCCTTGTATCAGTCGCCGGCCTGCCGATGCCGAGCATTAGAGTCATGACGCTACTTCTCGGCATCATTCCGTACAGGACCATCTGGGAATACAGTGTCCCGGCCGGTGAAGGAAACGGCTACGACAAGTTGGTTGCCCTGGTCAGCGGCCAAGAACAGCGCGAAGAAAAACATCCACTGGATGCAGCCATAAAAAAACTCCTTCCCTGCCGGTCCTGTGCAGAAGCGATCAAAGTACTCCGGCAGGCGACGGCTCTTGCTGATGCCGCTGCCTGCCAGCCATCATCGCAAACATAGTGGAAACGCCTGTGCCCCCCATCCAGGGTATCCTTGCATCAATTTCTCTCCGGTTTCTACACCGACTACTACGAACCTTTGGATCAGAAATGAGGCAGCAGCGATATGATATTGTATGTACTTGCTGATATGGAACTTGCTGCTGCTGTTGGTCCTTTCAAGCATACCGTCGTCGGCTGCTGAGCCCGGCAGTACCTATTCCAATCCAGTCCTGGTCGAGACCTATGAGATCAACAGGCCGAAGCCGGCGCCCTACAACGGCGTGCTCGGCATAGGCGACCCGACAGTCATCTCCTACAAGGGCATCTACTACCTGTACCCGACGGGCGACAACCACAGCTACGATGTCTACCTCTCTGACGATTTGGTTCACTGGACCAAGGGGCCGAAAGTCTATCAGAACAATGAGACCGGGGTATGGGCCCCTGACGTTTTCTCCAGCCCTGACGACAAGATGTTTTATCTCTATTACACGGTCAACGGAAGAGTCGGGGTAGCTTCGTCAGACCGCCCAGACAGGATATTCAGGGACCTTGGCAGCCTCATCAACAATGCCATTGATGCGCACCTGTTCCGCGATGACGACGGTTCATATTATCTGTACTATGCCCGATACCCCGAATTCGCGATCTTTGTCCAGCCCATGGAATCCACAATCAAAAAGAAAGGTAAGCCAATTGAGCTCATCTCTCCGTCAGAGGCGTGGGAGATGAAGGATAGACCGGTCATCGAGGCACCATGGATGATTAAGCATCGGGGCCGCTATTACCTCCTCTACTCCGGCGGTAGCGCAGACTCCGAATATTATGCCATGGGGTATGCAACAGCGCCTCGTCCAACCGGCCCTTTCACCAAATTCCGGGGCAATCCTTTCATCCGGAAATCAAACGGCATCTTCGGTCCTGGACATGCCAGCATAATACGTGATAAAGCAGGGAAGCTCTGGATGGTTTACCACCAGCAGAAGGATAGGACAAGGGGATGGAACAGGATCATCTGCATTGACCCCATCTGGTTCGACAGGAAGGGGCTACTCCATGGAAAGGCCTCGCGAGGAATCCCTCTGCCGGCGCCGGTAATGAACAGGGAGATCAAGAAAGCCGGGCCGGGAGCCAACTAAGACATGAGGATATAACGGAGTACCGGATGGTGCACGGGATCGCTCCTGATGTTATTTCGGAAACAGCCAGTAAGCAGTATGGAACCTCCCGCCGTAAAAAAAACGGGGGCCGAAGCCCCCGTCGTTCATGCAACTGAAACCTATACTTAGGGAAGCTTCTTGGTGACGTTGGCATTGAATGTTGTTGTCCCTGTAAACCATTCACCCGTCGTGAGCATGCCCTCGATTGTCAGGGTTACTGGATATTTGCCCTTGTTCGCTCCCGCCATGATGCTCTGCAGCTGATAGGTGAGCGACTGCTCATCCAGGGCAGTGCCGCCCTTCTTGTTATACCGGATAAACTTCACCTTCAGGACCTGCACTCCTGCGTCATTCGTCCCGACCTTCCAGGGAGCGCCGGGGGCCGGGTAGATTTCGACAAGCTTCGGAGCAAAGCCGTCAACAGCGATCTCGGAGATCCGGACAGTGTTAATATCGATAAGGTTCTCATCAAGATCACTGGGCAGCTGTATGCGGACGGAAACCCAATTGCCCTTGCTTCTGAGATTCAACGTGCTGGGGCTGAATTTGATGATAGCCTGTTCAGCAATGAAGGGTGGGATTCCGGTAAGTATATACTGCCCGCCTGAGCCATTATACAGAATGTAAAGCATTCCGTTCTTACCAACCGAAAGAGACGCGAACTCACCAGGGTTAGCAGTATCGACAGATGGAATCAAGGGCTGGGTCATGGAAGTGTCATAGCCGTTTACAAGGTCCCAGGTCCCCACGACCGGAGATGCGACAGCTCCCCCGACGGTATAGAAGGTACCGCCGGGACCCGCTGCCATATCGTTAACCGGCGGAAGGCTCCCAGGCACAACAACCTCACCTGTTTCCGGTGTCCCAAGAGTGACAGTCACGATATCCCCGTTGCTGTCAATAGCGTAGAGATCACCGCTCACAGAGTCTGCTGCAAGTTCTACTATCGGAGGGGTACCGGTATGCTCAGCCGGGGCCGGATCGCTCCATGTCCAAGTCTGCGCCATGGCACCGGGAATGCCGATAGCGAAAAGAACAAAAACGGCAACTGCTGCAATTACGATTTTTTTCATCATAGTTCCTCCTTGTTTCAAGATACATACTAGTAGAAATTATGCCCCTTTTTTGGGGCCAACTGCAATCACTCAAAAGATTCTGTATTCATCACCCCCCCCTTTCGGATGATTATCAATACTTTCGGATGCATCGTATCATACTTTGCCGGTAACACCATTGTACCCGCAAAGAAACGTCTCAATTGTGATGCAGGTCACAGGATATAAGCGGTGATCTGCAAGGCGATCGTTGACGTCGGAAATATTCGGGCCGCAGTCTTTGAGAAATCCGCTTCCCTCTTGCCTGTCAGCAGAGCTATATAGAGTAGGACGATGATGAATATGCCCTATACCTGACTCTTAAAGAAAATAATTAGGGTATACTATATTCTGTCCAAGCACGATGCCGGAGCACGATGCTCAGCCGTGCTGATCTGATGGGGTGATCGTGGATTTCAGGGAGGCTGTATGAAAAGAATGCTGCTCATCATGCTCTTCCTGTTCCTTCCCATAGCCTGTTCGAACAAGGCGGCTGATCTGGAAAAGACAGCAAGGTTCGAAGAGCTCCAGAACAATAAGGAGCATGCTGCAAAGCTCTACCGAGAGATCATCCAGAAGTACCCGGACTCGCCTCAGGCCAAAGAAGCCGCTGGTCGGCTCGACGGTCTTGAGGCACAGGTGTCCGGCAGCGGAAAATAAGTGCTGGGACTGCATATGCCTGTCATTAAATCCTTCTGCTCGTCGTTTGCGGTCTTTCTGATAATATAGTACGTATTGAGATGATGGGATATCACCATGCATCTCTTCTGAGGAGCAATCTTTATTTATATAAAAGGAGAAAGCAGTGGAAAGTTCCAAAAGATTCATCAGCATCATCTGTATCTTCCTTACGGTTATGACGCTATCGCTCAGTGCTGGCTGCGCAACGAAAGGCCAAACCGGTGCTCTCGCCGGTGCGGGTGCCGGCGCTGCCATAGGCGGTCTTGCCAACATGCACGGCTCGTGGGGTGCAACAGCCCTGATTGGCGCCGGCCTCGGTGCCGGGATCGGGTATCTCATCGGCAATGAAGAAGACAAGAAGGACGCTGCTCGACGGCAGGCTGCCAGTGTGGATGAGTTACGGCCGCTGGCAGGGACAGTCTGGCAGGTCATCAGTATCGAGCCAAAGCCAAAGCATGCCTATAAATCGATCGTATCGAGCTTCCGGCATGACGGGTTTGTAGTGACCACAAAGACGGATATGGATGGCAAGGTAGAGTCAGAGTCCGAGCAGTACCGGGTTGTCGGTTCAACGCTCATCATCAACAAGCCAGGCTATGTCGAAAATACGAAGTTCAAGATCGAAGGAGACAAGCTGCACATAGATTACGGCAACGGAAGCGCCGTCCTGCAGCGCATCAGCTGATACACAAGCGAAGGGACCGGCTGATCAATCCTTTTACCTGCAGCATCATCAGGAGTCTTGACAGAACCTCTCGTTGGCTTCTGAACAAACTCCGGGTCACTTCTGCCGCTGCCTGATGGTCTCATAGAGGCATATGGCTGCAGATGTGGCTACGTTGAGGCTTTCAGCCTTGCCGAAGATCGGGATCCTCAGGAAGAGGTCAGCTACCTGCTTAAGACGGCTGCTTACACCACGGGCTTCATTGCCGAAGGCGATCGCAAGGGGCGCGGTGAGGTCAGTGCTGTAGATGTCGTTTTCTGCATCAGCCGCGGTGATTGCCAGCTGGATCCTCTTTTCTCTGAGCCACGCGATAAGGACATCCTCTTCGATCGATACGATCGGGACATTGAATATGCTCCCGGCGGTGGCCCTGATCGCTTTCGGCATAAATGCATCGCAGGTTCCGTGAAGCAGGAAAACGGCATCTGCACCGGCTGCATCAGCTGTTCTGATTATCGTGCCCAGATTGCCGGGGTCCTGAATGCCATCGATCACGACAATGAGCGCTGCCTGCTGTAGTATCAGTTCACCGGGCTTCACCGGCCGGCATGTGGCCACGGCTGCAATCCCCTGCGGCATCCCGGTATCAGTGATCCTGTCCATAACCCGATCGTTCACTTCATAGACCGCTCCGGCAACACGCTCCATGCTGCGCAGAAATCCCTGATGCTGTTTCTTGCGCATAAACAACTCGGTGACAAAGACCTCGCTTATCGCGGCGCCGCTGTTGGCTGCCATCTCAAGAAGGTGGGGGCCTTCGACCAGAAATGCCGCGCGACGGAACTTGGTCCGCTTCTCCCTGATCTGGATCGCCTTTCTGACATGCCGGTTCGCAGCGCTGTCGATCCTGGGATATCGCATGATGATCATAACTTTACCAGAATATCCTGTCCGTGTCATTACCATGCGGTTGCCTCAGACTGCAGTGCCTATGGTATTGTTATCACACGGAACTATGTCACACGAACATGACCAAGAAAAGGAAAAACTGGTGAAGACCTCGGTCTATCTGGAAGAGGAGGTCCTGGAGGCGCTTGCAGAAGCTGCCCGTGAGCTCGAAAAGGAGACCGGCAGGAGATGGTCAAGGGGCGGGATCATCAGGCTCGCGTTGAGCGATTTTTTTACGCGGAGAGGAAAGCTTCTATGAACATGCAGGGGTTCGTCGACCTCCATACACACGGCATCGGCAACTACGATACCCGGACAGATGACCATGAGGAGATCCTCAGCATGGCGCGGGTCCACGCAACAGCGGGCACGGTAGCAATTCTTCCGACAGTTTATTCCGGACCGATCTCGGAAATGAGAAAAAGTCTGAAGGCTATCAATACGGCAATGCAGCTGCAGGGTAAATCAAAAAGCAGGCGGCTCGGGGCACGTATACTCGGTGCGCACCTGGAAGGGCCGTTCCTCAGCCCATTGCGGTGTGGAGCCTTGGATAAGACCAGCTTTCTGAGGCCGGCCGTATCGGCGCTGAAGCGGCTGGTATCCGGCTATGAAGACATCGTGAAGGTAATAACCCTTGCCCCGGAGCTTCCGGGAACTGCCAGGATCATAGAGAAGATTGTCGAGATGGGCATGAGGGTAAATATGGGCCATTCTGACGCAACGCTCCGGCAGGCAGTTGAAGCAAAGAAGGCCGGCGTGACCGGCATCACGCATATATTCAATGCCATGCGGCCGTTCCACCATCGTGAGCCGGGCATAGCAGGCCTCGGACTGACCGACCATGACCTCTATATCGAGGTGATCGCCGACGGCGTGCACCTGCACCCGAAGGTCCTCGAGCTGATATTCAACCGTAAGCGGCTCGACAAACTGATCATCGTGTCCGACTCGGTTAAAGGGCAGCGTACCGCCAGGGGTGTAATCTATAGTCAGGGAATCCTTGCAGGCAGCGTCCTCACAATTGATGCCGTGGTAAAACGTCTTCAGCACATCGGCATCCCGGACGCTGAAATCATCGAGGCATCGACGGACAATCCGCTCCGCTATATCGGCATGACTGAGTTAGTGAGCTGCTGACCGCAACTTCTTAAAGACCCGAACGCCCGGATACGGTTGTTCGAATCCGGGCCGCACGCTCTCCGGCAGCGTCTCTGTTTCACCCAGCACGAGAAAGCCTTTCTCATAGACAATATCCTGCAATGCTCGGAACAGCTCCTCCTGCATCTCTTTATTCGTATAGACAAGGAAATTTCTGCAGAGGACAAGGTTGTAACTGCCGAGATAGGCCCGCTTGTGCAGCAGCTGATCCATCACATTGGTGCAGGAAAATCTGACCATCGAGCGTATCTCGCTCTTCACCCGATAACTCACACCGCCGGAGACCGATGTGGGCGGCGCCTGCCGGGCAAAACAGGTTTCGATATACCGCTGTTTCGCTTCAATAAGTTCCGCCTCGGGATATTCTCCCTTTTTGGCCTTTTCGATAGCATCAGGGTCAACATCCGTTCCCTGAATATTATAGGCAAACGAATAGCTGCCTTCCGTAATGAGTTCCTGGACGATCATGGCAAGAGAATAAGGCTCCTCGCCATAGGAGCACCCTATGCTCCATGCCTTCAGGAACCCGAACTCTGCCACCAGCTCAGGAATAACAGTCGTATGCAGCAGCTCGAATACCAGGGGGTTCCGGAAAAAGTTGCTCGCCTTTATGGTCAAATTCCTGACCAGATCCTGCATTTCTTCGGGATGGGTCTGCAGAAAGGGCAGATATTCCTGATAATCCTTACAACCGGCACTCTTCAGCCTAATGTCGAGCTTGCGGACCACTGCTGCATGACGGTGAAGCGAGAAGTCTATACCCCGCTCGGTATGGATATAATCAAGAAGTTTTGTAAGATGATAATCAGTCCTGGCCAAGGTGCGTTCCTCCTTCTCCTTTCCCATTATACTACCTTTTGTCCTGAAGCCCCCTGAAAAGATGCGGTATGATATAATCTGACCATGCACGTACTAAAGCGATTACTGTATCCTCTTGCCTGTATGCTGCTGGTCATTTTTCTGAAGGAGGGTTCTGCAATGGTTAAGAACATCCACTGGCTTGGGCATGACACGTTTAAGGTAACCGGCGAAAAAGTTATCTACACTGATCCGTTCAAGATACGGAACAAAGATTCGGCCGACATCATACTGATCACCCATGAGCATTATGACCATTGTTCTCCCGAGGACGTCAAGAAATTACAGGGGCCGAATACGGTGATCGTTGCGCCGGCCGATTGTGCAGAGAAACTGAAGGGCAGCATAAAGACCGTCAAACCGGGGGACTCTTTAGAGGTTTCAGGAGTAAAAATCGAGGCGGTTCCCTCATACAATACGAATAAACAGTTCCATACGAAAGACAGGGGCTGGGTAGGGTATATCTTTACGGTATCCGGCCAGCGCATATATATCGCAGGAGATACAGACTATATACCCGAAATGAAGACCTTCCGGGCGGATATTGCCCTGCTACCCGTTTCCGGCACGTATGTCATGACAGCGGAAGAAGCGGTCAAGGCCGCCCTCGATATAAAACCGAAGGTCGCCATCCCCATGCATTACGGCTCTATTGTCGGCAGCGGAGATGATGCGAAGAAGTTCGCCGAACTGCTGAAGGGCAAGATCACCGTCGAGATTCTCCCCGAGGAATAGGGCAGCCTGCCTGCTCGTAGCACCAAATGCCGGCAAGCATCCTCAATCTGCTGAACGATGATCATGCTTACGTCTCCGGCCAGGAAATCAGCACCCGCCTGGATATCACCCGCGCAGCTGTCTGGAAAAAGATTACCGTGCTGCGCCGGAGAGGATTTGTGATCGAGGCAGCTCCTTCAAAAGGTTATCGCCTTATCAGCGCTCCCGATTTAGCTGCCGATTATCTTCTCCCCCGGGTCAGGAGCGCTCTCTGGAAGACGATCCTGGTTCATGATGTTGTCGCATCCACGAATGACCTTGCCATGTCGCTCGCTGCAGAGGAAGGCATTGGCCACGGCACCGTCATCGTCGCTGACCGACAGACGCGCGGTAAGGGCAGGCTCGGAAGAAGATGGGAATCACCGGGTGGTAAGAATATCTATATGAGCCTGATTATCAGGCCGGAACTTTCACCCCCGGATTTGACCATGCTCACGGTACTCGCTGCAGTTGCTGGAGCCCGTGCCATCCAGAATACCGGAGACATTCCGGCAAAGATAAAATGGCCCAATGATCTCATGATCGATGATAAGAAACTGGGCGGAATTCTGACGGAGGTCCGCTCCGATCCCGACAGGATAAGCCTCGCCGTGATCGGCATCGGTATCAATGTCAATATGCGGTCTGCCGACTTTCCCGGGGGGCTCCGCAGTATAGCGACATCAATGAGATCGGCTGCAGGACATGCCATAGCAAGGAATGCGCTAATCATTCAACTGCTTAGAGAGTTTGAACATTGGTACGGTATTTTGACGACCGAAGGAAAGCGCCTGCTTCTTCACGCGTGGAGAAAACATTCCGCTACGCTTGGCAGAAGGGTGAGTGTTACCGTAGGGAACGAGAAGATATCCGGCATTGCAGAAGACATTAATGACAACGGCATGCTGAGGTTGAAGATGCATTCAGGACAATACCGAAATATCAGTGCAGGAGATATTACTTTTCTGAGATAGAAAAGAAGAACAATTGTATTCATAATTAGAACGTTTATTTTTTTTATACTACTATTATGCTAATTGCAACAGATATTGGAAATTCCTTTATAACAATAGGATATTTCACGGCTAAGGGGCTCCTTGTCCAGCGCTTACCCACGCATCCGCTCAAGCACTTTGAGGAATACCAGCTGCTGCTACATGCCTTCATAAAAGAAAATAATATAGAAAAAAGCGATGGTGCCAGTATAATATCTTCTGTGGTTTCGAGCCATACCGGGACGCTGGTTGCAGCAATCGAAGGTCTGCCCGGTGGGAAAGCAGGTTCAGCCGTTGTGGTTGATCACCGAATTGCGGGGATCAAGTTCCGTATAGCCCATCCGGAAGAACTCGGCGCTGACAGGATTGCAAATGCAGTTGCAGCGCATGCCCTCACAGGAAAGCCGGCCGCGGTGATCGACTTCGGAACAGCAACAACCACCACCGTCATCGACGAAAACGGTGATTATCTCGGAGGGTCTATCATGCCGGGAATCGGTCTGATGAACGAGGCGCTCGGCATGCGGACATCAAAGCTTAGCACAGTTGAACTTGCGCAGCCATACACCGCGCTCGGCAGAGATACGGCCGGATGCATCCTCTCGGGATTGCTCATCGGAACTGCCGGTGCTGTCGAGCGTATCGTGGCCGAAATAGAAATCGAGACCAAGACTTCACATGAGGTGATCCTTACCGGAGGTAATTGCTGGCTGGTCGAGGCGCTCATGCGGAGACCGCATATGGTCAGGCCTGAGTTGACCTTGGAGGGACTGAAGATATTGTATGGAAAAACCCGTCCTTAATGAACTGAGAAAAGATCCCCTCGTGGGAAGGTGGATCGCGGTGCTCAGCGAATCACTGCCCCCTTCGGCCTATATCAGGAAGGATTCCCGGGAAATACCGGAGGAAGACAGCTGCATGCTCTGTGCCGGAAGGGAATCGGAAACGCCCCACGAGATAGCGCGCATGTCTGTAGCATCACCTGCAGACCCCGTTAAGAAATGGTCGACACGGGTCATTGCCAGCTTCGATCCGGTCTTCAAGGTCGAAGGCGACCTCGGCAGGAGGGGGGAGGGAATGTACGACAAGATGAACAGCATCGGCGCAAGCGAGATCATCATCGAGTCGCCGCATCACCATCTGCAGCCGGAAGATATGGGACTGGACCAGATGATCCGCGTGGTGCAGACCTACCGGGACCGCATGACAGACCTCGAAAAGGACTTCCGGCTGCGGTACACCCTGATCTACAAGAACCACGGGAGACCGGCAGGAGCCCTGTTCGGTCATCCTTTGTCCCAGCTAACGTCCACGCCGGTTATCCCCAAGCGGGTCAAGGAAGAGCTTGACAACGCCAAGCAGTACTTTTCTTATAAGGAGCGCTGCATATTCTGTGACATCATGCGTGAGGAGATGAGGACAGGGAACAGGATCGTCATAGAATCGCGGCACTTTCTTGCCTTCTGTCCCTACGCGTCGAAATTCCCCTTCGAGGCCTGGATACTGCCCAAAAGGCATAGTTGTTCCTTCCCGGATATCCGTCCGGACGAGATCGAAGACTTTGCGCTCATGCTCTCATCGTTCCTGAAGAAACTGCGGGCGCTGTTCCCCGATCTTTCATACAACTATTTCATTCATTCCGCACCGAACAGGGTCACGCGCAAGGATCACTGGCACACGCTCGGTGAGGATTATCACTGGCATATCGAAATCATGCCGCGATTCCTGAGAACCACGGGATTCGAGTGGGGATCAGGTCTTTACATATTGCCGACATCGCCGGAAAACGCAGCGAAATTCCTTAGGGAGGTTTAAGATGGAGATCAAGAAAATTCTTTTTGCAACAGATTTTTCGGAAGGATCGAACGTAGCGCTGCCGTATGCCGTTGACCTCGCAAAGCATTATGGCGCCAGGCTCTACCTCTGTCATGTGATCTACGACATGGCGAAAGCGACGGGATGGTATGTGCCGCACACCTCGTTTGACGAGATCTATGCTGACCTCGAAAAGAGCGCCCGGACAGCTTTGGACAAAACCTTTACCGATGAGATGCGGGGATTCAAGGACATCGAGCACGTCATCATCAAAGGAACGCCGTACGAGGAAATCACCAAGTTCGCGGAAGCGAACAAGATAGACCTCATTGTGCTGGCGACTCACGGACGTACCGGCATTGACCGGCTTCTCTTCGGCAGCACCGCAGAACAGGTGGTGCGCTATGCGCCATGCCCCGTGCTCTCGGTGCGTCTGCCGCAGCACAAGAGCGCATGAGAGTCTACATTTCGGAAAATGCATTCATTGATCTTTTATTGAGTTCAGCCGAAGTGTACAAGAAGGAATGCCTCGGTTTTCTGCTTGGCTATAAGCTGGAGGACCGGTTCATCATAGAACACGCTTTCAGCTTTCAGACAGCCGACAGAAAACCGAAGGGCGTCGTATCTCTTGATCGGAGCCACAAGAAGATAGAACCCATCATCGAACGTCTCGACCGGCTCCAGATCGTCGGCGATTTCCATTCTCACACCCAGTTCGGCCTCGAAAAAGGACTGCCGTCCCCGAGTCAGGAGGATATCGATGGCATGACCCTGAGCGACGTTTACCTTATCATCGCCATCAACAACAACCGTAAGACCAAGGCTTGGGCAGAGAACAGGGATGGCACCGTGTCAGGCTCGGTGAGCAATTTCTTCTTCAAGATAGCAGCATACTATCTGTCGGGCAGCAGCAATGTGAGAAAAGCGAAGATCCACTGTCCTTTCCCGCCGAACTTCTGATTCAGTCACGCGTCTCGTGCTGGTCGGGGATTACCTGTGAAATTCTTTCGAAGCGGTTTATACTACTGAAAGACCATGCTGGAACATGATGCCCCTGTTAAGATAAAGACGTTCGTAATAGTCTCCGTTGTCGTCCATCTGCTCATGTTAATCGCAGTTTATTTTCTGCCTGCGCCGGAGACGAAGAAGCCGAAGGAATTCTTTACCCAGCTCGTCACCCCGGAGGAAACCGTAAGGCCGGCGGTCATTCCGCCGGCAGTAAAACCCGTCCCTCCTGCGCCGCGGAAAATGCCTGCGCCGCCTTCACCGCCGCAGCGGCAAACATCGCCGGTACCACCCAAGCTGCTTCCCTCACCGGATAAACCGCTTGTGCCGGGGATGGGTAAGGAAGAGGGAAAGCCGCTGCCTGAAAACGTCGTACCCCGTCCGGATAAGGGCGGCGGCAGCGAAGGAACCCCCGGGGAGCTCTCGGATAAGCCGGGGTTTGAAGAGAGCCGAACACCGACCGGAATGCCGAGGACCACGCGGGAAAAGCTCTTCGACAGCAAGATCATCGGTGAGGCTGCGGAAAAGGGTCCGGGCGGCAGCAAGAGAAAAAAAGACGAGGCGATCACCTTCGACACTACGGAATACCGCTATGCAGGGTACATGAGAAAACTGAAGGAAAAGATCGAAAGCATCTGGGAATATCCTGCCGATGCCCGCAGGCGAGGGCTTTACGGAGACCTTAGGATCCGCTTCACCATCAAAAAGGATGGCAGACTGGCATCAATCGAGCTTGAACGCACTTCAGGGTATAAATCACTGGATGATGCGGCCATCAAGGCGCTGAAGGATGGTGAACCCTACTGGCCGCTCCCCGACGAGTGGGGTATGGAGACGTACACGATCAACGGTCATTTCGTTTACACCCTGTATGGATATGGCCTGCGTTGACGAAGGCGATCGTCCCACGGCTTCAGCGAGCTCTTTCTGGAACCGTGCGGGCTTTTTTCTCTGCCCTTCCGTAAGGGATCATCCTGCAGTCCGCCCTGCAAATCCCCGAATTACGAGGCTTTGCGCTTCATGCCCTGGAATGTGCGCATTTGACATAAGCAGGGACAATCCATAATACTAAAGAACTTCCTTTCAACAGCTCGGAAGTATCAACGCCAGAGATAACAACAGAAAACATCATGGAAACTACAGAAATTATACGAGGGCTTATTGTTTCGGCTCTTCCTATCCTGATCGCCATTACGTTCCATGAAGTATCGCATGGATACGTCGCCTTCCGCCTCGGCGATCCCACAGCAAAGCTCCTGGGGAGACTCACCCTCAACCCCATTGCCCATATCGACCTCTTTGGCACGGTCATCATGCCGGTTCTGCTGTATGCTATGACCGACGGCCGTTTCATCTTCGGCTATGCAAAGCCGGTACCGATCAATCCCATGAATTTCAAAAACCCCCGAAAAGGCATGGCCCTTTCCGCAGCCGCGGGACCAGTAACAAACATTCTACTGGCGACTGCCAGCGTGATCCTCTTCAAGTTCGTTCTTATCCCGATGGCAGCCCTTTCTCCGGAAGGCATGCGCGAGACCGTTTTAAAACCCCTCATCATGATCCTGGATGCCAGCGTCAAAATGAACCTCGTCCTCGCAGCCTTTAACATGATCCCTATCCCTCCGCTCGACGGAGGAAGGGTAATGACGGGACTGCTGCCGTCAAAACAGGCTCTTTCCTTCAGCAAGATAGAACCGTTTGGGTTCATCATCGTGCTTATCCTGATCTATACCGGCATAGCGAGCATGTTCATTCTGCCGGTCATTATTTTTTTTCTGAAGATCTTCGGCATGTATTGAGAACCGTTTAACAGGGACATATTAGAAGACCAATAATATAGAAGGAGAAAAATGATGGACATAGATGTAAAAAACAAAAAGCTGAGCGCCTGGATATCCGACGTCGCGGCAATGTGCCAGCCTGACGCTGTCTATATATGTGACGGTTCACCGAAAGAGTATGCCGCCATGATGCAGAAGTTGATTGACAGCGGCAGTGCCACACCGCTGAAAAAGCGGCCGAACAGCTATCTCTTCCGTTCTGACCCGAGCGATGTGGCCCGGGTCGAAGACCGCACCTATATCTCGACATCAGCAAAGGACGAAGCCGGACCGACGAACAACTGGATAGCGCCGGCTGAGCTGAAGGATACCATGAAGAAGCTGTATAAGGGTTGTATGAAGGGGCGTACCATGTATGTGATCCCGTTTTCGATGGGCCCGATAGGCTCCCCGATATCGAAGATCGGCATCGAGATATCGGACAGCCCCTATGTGGTGGTAAATATGCATATCATGACCCGGGTCAGTTCGAAAGTCCTGGATCTCCTCGGCACAGAGGGTGATTTCATACCCTGCCTCCATTCGGTCGGTGCCCCGCTGGAAAAGGGCCAGCAGGATGTGCAGTGGCCCTGCGCTCCGATTGAAAGCAAATTTATCAGCCACTTCCCTGAGGAGAACCTAATCTGGTCATACGGCTCGGGATATGGCGGCAATGCCCTTCTCGGCAAAAAGTGCCTGGCGCTCCGTATTGCTTCTGCCATGGCACGACGGGAGGGTTGGATGGCGGAACACATGCTTGTCCTGCGGCTTACGAGCCCTGAGGGCAGGCAATATCACATCGCTGCAGCGTTCCCTTCGGCATGCGGCAAGACAAACCTGGCTATGATGCAGCCTTCGCTGAAAGGCTGGAAGTGCGAGTGCATTGGCGATGATATTGCGTGGATGAAGATCGGGCCGGACGGCAAACTGCATGCCATAAACCCTGAAAGCGGCTTCTTTGGCGTTGCGCCCGGTACATCGTACGATACGAATCCCATGGCGATGGATACGCTGAAAGAAAATGTCATCTTCACGAACTGCGCCCTGACCGATGGCGGTGACGTCTGGTGGGAAGGCATGAACGACGATCTGCCGTCGCATCTCATCGACTGGAAAGGCAGGGACTGGACGCCTGCAAGCAAAACCGACGCCGCTCATGCCAATGCACGATTTACGGCCCCGGCGTCCCAATGTCCGGTCATCTGCAAGGACTGGGAAAATCCGGCAGGCGTACCGATCGATATCTTTATCTTCGGCGGCCGTCGCACCACCGTTGTTCCGCTGGTCTATGAAGCCTTTTCCTGGGAGCATGGCGTCTTCCTCGGCGCTACGGCAGCATCGGAAACAACTGCTGCCAACATCGGCGCCGTCGGCAACCTCAGGAGGGATCCCTTTGCCATGAAGCCGTTCTGCGGCTATAACATGGGTGACTATTTCAGCCACTGGTTTGCCATGGGTGAAAAGCTCGGGAATGCAGCGCCGCGAATCTTCTACGTGAACTGGTTCAGAAAGAGTTCGGACGGTAAATTCCTCTGGCCCGGCTTCAGCGACAACAGCAGAGTACTCAAGTGGATGTGCGACCGCGTCGACGGCAGGGTCGGTGCGGAACCATCGCCGATCGGGCTGATGCCGAAACCGGGGGACCTCGATCTCTCCGGCCTCGCCTTGGCGCCTGACAACCTGAGGGAACTGCTGAGCGTCAATACTGCTGAATGGAAGGCAGAGATACCGGACATCGAGGCGCATTTCGCCACTTTTGGCAGCCGTCTACCCCAGAAGCTGCGGGAGCAGTTGGCAGGGCTCGCCAAAAGACTGGGCTAATTACGGCAGCGCAGGTCGATTAACGTCACGGGAGCAGTGGAAAAGACGGCAGTAAAAAAGACGCTCGTAAATGTGCTGGGAGTGGTATACGCCCATAGCCGGACGAGCGATGGTGGGGACTTATATCTTACCCGCTACGCAGAGCCGCTGCACCGGCATTTCGAGATTGAGAACTGGTATGAGAAGGACTGGTTCGATGCGCATAAGACCCGTCTCCTCGGCACCAGCTCGGTCTACAAAGTCCCGACGAAGAAGATACATGGCGTGAGCCTCGACCTGGTAGTTAAGAATTGCAGGGTCGGCGAGGACGTGCCGATCGATACGCATACCCTCCAGGAGTTCTGCGACGCTGAGTTTAACAGCCCCTGGGAAGAGTTCTCGCTCGTCACGGAGCTCATGGACAACCTTTACGGGCCGAAGGAACTGAAGATCAGCACCCAACTGCCCATGGCCATCTATGTCCCCCCCGACAAGATGCAGGCGTGGCAAAGCGGACGATCGCGCACCAAAATCAACCGCATCCGTGCGAAACATCCGGGCATTGACCTGGACATCCTGAAGCAGTACAAACTGATCTATGGCTGGATAGAGGGCAGGAACCTCAAGGAGGTCTTTGAGCATATCGACATCAACGATGACGAGATAGTTCGTCATCTCAAAATGCTCGATAACAGGGCGCACGAGGACCTGCAGAGGAAGGGGTATCTGGTCGCGGATATGAAGCCCGAGCATATCATTATCAGCGAACCTGATGCTGCGCGTATCATCGCTCTCGGTAGCGATGGAAAGCGAGACGCCTTCTCTGAGCAAGTGGCCCTGCTGTATCGCCTGATCCAGGAAGGCCGGTATTCCATCATAGATTATGAACTCCTTCTTCGGACGCCGGAGCATGAAGAGGCGGTAAAGAGCTCCCGGAGATATTCTTATCTTGATGACCAGCGCCACCGCTTCGACCCGTCACCTCTGCCGGCGCATCTTGCCTCAAGGGAGATCTACGGCGTCCCCTACCTTTTCGGTCATGCCGAGAGCACCGGCGGCCGATTATGGGTTGTGGGGAGGAATCCGCATCTCTTCGACTACTTTCTGCCTGAGCGCTGGAGGAAGACACCCGCTATCCGCCTGTCAGAGACGAAGGAGGTCTTCTATACCATCACCAAGGACAATATTCATTTGGTATGGGAAACATCGCGGGTCGGGGAGATGCCTGTCGGCGATGAAGAAGGCGCTCGCGACCCCCTTGTCCGCACCTATGGCATCAATAGCCCCTTCGAAGAGTTTGCCATCGCTCATACGCTGAACCGCCTCGGCATTCCCACGGTCTATGTGCGGGCGATCTACATGACCGGCACCGAAAAGATCGAGGCATCGACCGACCTGAGGAAATATGCAACCCATCGGCAGCTCCTGGATCCCGAGGGCGCCCCGGTGCTGCAGGAAGACCATAATTACATAACGATCCGGGGTTATTACAACGGACCGGACCAATGGGTAGCGGAGCACAGCAACGCATTGTACACACCGCTGGACCTTGCGCGGGCACTAGACCGCGGCCTCATGGATGAAGAACTGTGCCACTGGTATCTGGATATGATCAAGGCAAAGCTGTACCGGAACGGGTTCGAGGGGTCGTCGCTCAAGCTGAATGACCTTCTGGTGGCACTGGACAGCGACAACAAATTCTTGAAAGATGCTTGCGGCGAGCCGCTGGTCATCATCTGCAATTTTGAGCTCATCTGGAAACTGACGTAGTACGATCTGGCATCCTTGACAGGCAAGGACAATAGATCAATAATAAAGAGCCTTTCAGTTGCTCGCAGAAAGGGCATAGTGCGTGCAATGCTGTGCGGGGATTATGTGCTCCGGCATTGCACCGGGTAGCGAAGCATTCCACTGAAGGTGACGCCATCGAATCATGCTTCCTTTGAGCTTCCGCTGCTCAGCGAAGTAGCGGCGAACGGATTTCCTGTATTCCCGCCCCTGTCGGGATACATTGATGTACGGCGTCGAGTATAACTTTTCCTGATGCAGGGAGGTTTCTTTGGATAGGGTATTGAGCGGCATGCAGTCGAGCGGCAAGGTCCACCTGGGGAATTTTGTCGGTGCGCTCCAGAACTGGGTCAAGCTGCAGGACCGCTATGACTGCTACTATTTTGTTGCGGATTGGCATGCGCTGACGACAGGCTACACCAACCCGTCGGCCCTGCATGAATCTGTGACCGACCTTCTGGTGAACTTCCTTGCTGCCGGGCTCGACCCGGACAGATGCACTATCTTTCTCCAATCGCGGATCCCGGAACACGCTGAACTGCATCTGCTGCTCTCGATGATAACGCCGCTCGGCTGGCTCGAGCGCGTGCCAACGTACAAGGAGAAACAGCAGGAGCTCCAGGACCGGGACCTCTCCACGTATGGATTCCTGGGATATCCGCTCCTCCAGACCGCTGATATCATCATCTACCGCGCAAAGTACGTGCCGGTCGGTGTCGACCAGGTCCCGCATCTGGAGATCTCCCGCGAGATAGCCCGCAGGTTCAATAATTTCTATGGGGAGATATTCCCTGAGCCTGATGCGCTGCTTACCGAATTTCCGAAGGTGCCCGGCGTTGACGGCCGGAAGATGTCTAAGAGTTACGGTAACGCAATCTACCTCTCCGACAGCCCCAAGGAGGTTGAACAGAAGATCAGGACCATGACAACCGATCCTGCCCGGGTGAAAAGAACGGATAAGGGAGATCCGGAGAACTCGCCGGTCTATCAACTGCACAAGGTCTTCTCGACAAAGGAGGAGCTGGCCCAGGTGGCCGATGGCTGCAGAACCGCGGGCATCGGCTGCATCGACTGCAAGAAGATCCTGATCAAGAATGTCTTTGCCGTGCTCGAGCCGATCTGGACGAAGCGGGAAGCTTTACTCAACAACCCTGATCAGCTACGCGGGATCATCGAAAAGGGAAATGATAAGGCACGGAACGTCGCGCAGGAGACCATGCAGCTCGTCCGCAAGGCAATGGGGCTGTACTAAGTTTTCTTAGCTCGTGGCGAAGGCTCGCCACCTGGTTGCTACGCATTGCCCTTGTATCGCTGCAGAATCGATGTGATAATAAGCCTCTTCGCTGCCTTTTCACCAATTCATGAGTAGTACACCGACCAATCTGCACTTTCACGACAGCGCAACTATTGAGCATTCCCGAAAGAAACAGATAGGCGTAACGCCGGGCATTAGCGCAGGGCTACAAAGGCTGCAATAAAACAAATCAGTTTATTCCCTGTCGCCTCGATGCCTGTGATACTCATTAAGGCCCCCTTGA